>JAMWBX010000101.1 GCA_023818725.1 Candidatus Omnitrophota bacterium | reverse complement strand
TCACACGGATAATCTTGATCCCGAATACCCTATATTTTCTTTCACGTTTCAAAATATTCACAACCTGCTTTTTAATTTCTCTCACAGGGTCCACAGAGACAAATGGAATAAATCTTCCATTGTATTCAGGGCAGAACTCATAGATTTCTTTTAATAAAAGTTCATTCTCGATTGCATAGGGTACATCTGACACCGGTTTTCCTGATGGTTTGCATATACCTTTTTTAAGGAAATTGATGTCAAAAAAAAGGTCAGGAGAAAAAGGAAAAACGAAATTGGCGTCAATTCCGTATCTTTCCTGTCTGAAAGCAATGCCTTCAATGGTTTCAGCATATGGATATTCCATATTCATATACGCTTTTAGAGATACTCCAGCATGAGAGTGTGCGTCTATTATTTTTCCTTTCAAATGTTTTTTCATTAGTTTTTCTCCGGAAACTGGATGGGTATTCTTCTTTCTCCTGTTTCTGTCTTACAATCCTCTGCGACACTGCCTGAAAGTGTAAGTTCGCTGTTGAGGATTTGAAGGATACTGGCTGGAACAAGTGGACTTACCGGCCCATGCGCAGCAAGCCGTGAGATAAATCTCTGCCAGGAAACATCTCCGTATGAAAAGCCATTCCAGAAACTTACAAGCTTTGAATTCTTCAAGTCTCTGGGGCCTATTGTTGCGGCTTTTGGCGGGCACGCAGCAATGTCTCCTGAACAACCTGCATCAGCAAACAGACTGTTCTGACACAATGTTATTGGATGAAGTTCAACAATCCTTGAGCCGAGTTTGAGATAACCTTCTAAGTTATTGACATAATCAATTCCGAGATGCGGCTCAAAAAATGCTATATGTCCGCACCAGCCAATGCCTCCATAACAGATATCTGCTCCGCCGAGATCTTCAATCATCTTGCTGTAATACTGGACATTCTTTGTGTTCGGAAAATGTATTTGTTTTTCAGGCATCCTCAGTTCAGGCCTTATTCGATTAAAGAAATCGTGCCACATCCAGTACTGGAAACCGCCCTTCCAATCTTTTGGAGCTGTATTTCCATTTTCATCGGCATACTCATCCATATTAAAAGTGTGTACATGTTTGCACGAAATATTTAATTGATTGATCATTTCAGCAACAAGCGCATACTGAGGATTTGGCGCAGGCAGAATTATTACATGATGTTTCCCTTCTTCAAGGGATTTCTTTATTCCGCCCACAATGTGAAGAGCCCAGGCAAAAACAAACGCTGTCTGATCTTCTATGACGCGAATTTTAAAATTTTTGTTGGGGTGCTTGCAGATGTCCTTTTTTTTGATTTTTCGCACTCTTTCAATTACCTTCACATCCCTAAATGGCAAAAATTCTGAAGGAGAAAAATTGAATACTTTTTGCATATTAAACCTCCATTGTTTAAATTTAATCTGTTGTTAATAAAGCATATTTTGCTGTTTAAGTCAAAGAAATCTGGCAGGTGCGCGCACAACCACTCTTTGAGAAAGATGGGAAAAAACAAACATCTCACACAGTTGATATAGATAAAATCATTTTTTTAACTTTTTCAGGGACATGGCCAAATCTATCTTCTAATTCCTCAAGAATTATTTTTGCATGTTGAAAATCCTGTATTTCAGAAATTCTTTTGTAAAGTTCAAATCTCAATCCAGGCGCTGGGATCCACTCAGGATCAATAAAGCCGCGCAGCATCGGTCGGGTTTGTGGCTCTTGCACCTTTTCGCCAGTATATTTAGAAGATACTTCTTTCCAGAACCTGCAGTAAAGCTCAAATCCGACTTGATTGATATATCCGCTTTGTTTCTTTCCAAGAATATCTCCTGCCCCACGAATTTGAAGGTCTCTCATTGCAATTTTCATTCCGCTTCCTGGCTTTACAAGTTCGCTGATGGCTTTCAACCTTTCTTTTGTCTGTTCTGATACAGGAAGATGACCAGGAATGAGAAAATACGCATACGCCTTTACCTTGTATCTTCCAACCCTTCCCCGCAGCTGATAAAGGTCAGCCAGACCAAAAAGATGCGCATTGTCAACAATCAGGGTATTTGCGTTTGGAACATCAAGTCCGTTTTCAACGATTGTTGTGGCAACAAGTATCTGAATTTTCCCATCCGCAAAATCATCCATAACAGAAGCGAGATTCTGTTCGCTCATTCTTCCGTGAGCAATGGCAATGTTTGTTGCAGGAAACATCTGTTGCAATTTATTCTTGACAGTGTGTATGTCATAGATTCTATTGTGAAGATAAAAAATCTGTCCCTGTCTTTCAAGCTCATTGAGAATTGCCATTTTTACTATCGTATCGCTATATCTTCCAACATATGTTGCAACAGATAGTCTTCCTTCTGGTGGTGTTTCAAGTAGACTGATGTCCCTCAAACCAGAGAGAGAAAGATACAGCGTCCTTGGAATCGGGGTCGCAGTGAGGGTTAAAACCTCGATGTTTCTGAATTTTGTTTTGAGTTTTTCTTTGTGCAACACGCCGAATCTCTGTTCTTCATCGATAATGATAAGTCCGAGATTTTTGAATAAGACATCTTCCTGCAGGATTCTATGTGTACCTATGATGATATCAATTTTACCTGTTGCGATTTGTTCAAGTATTTTTCTCTGCCGCGAGGTCGAATATAATCTGGAAAGCATTTCAATATTTACCGGGAATCCATGCATTCTCTGTTTGAATGTTCTTAAATGCTGTTGAGCAAGCACTGTCGTTGGACAAAGTAGAGCCACCTGTTTTCCTCCGGAAACTACCTTGAAAGCAGCGCGAATCGCCAGTTCCGTTTTTCCATATCCTGAATCTCCGCACAGAAGTCTGTCCATAATTTTCGTGCTCTGGAGGTCCTTTTTTATTTCCTCAATTGCCCTGAGCTGGTCAACAGTTTCCTGGTATGGAAATTTTTCTTCAATCATTCTTTGAAACTCATCATCTTCAGGGTATGCAAAGCCCCTACCGTGTTTTCTTTCGACATACAGATTATAGAGTTCTCTCGCAATATTCTGAATTCCTTCTTTCACGCCGTTTCTTATCTTTATCCAGGTTTTGCTTCCGAGCTTACTCAATTGCGGATTCTCTTTTGTCCCAACATATTTATGGATGAATTCAATATCGCTTAAAGGAAGATAAAGTTTTTCGCCTTCTGCAAACTCAAGCTTTAAGAATTCCTCATCACCGGGACCGATTTTTTCAAAACCGTCAAATTTTGCAATACCATACTGGTAATGGACGACATAATCACCATCAGAAAGCTGGTTTCTTTCAGTTACTGGTAGCGACTCCATAAATCTGCGAAAAGGTCTTCCCGGTTTTGCATTAAAGATTGTGGCAGTGTTAATAAGCGTCAAATTTATCACAGGAAAGGTAAAAGGGTCTGAAAGATATCCATCAATGAAATGGTTGTCATCAACCTCAACATTGTGGTCTTTTAAAATTTTCTTCAGATTTTCCCTGTGAACTTTGTTTTCTTCAACAATAAAAATCTGTTCATTTTTCACCGGATTCCAGATAAATTGTTCACCAATGAAGCCAAATCTTGAAGGAGTGTCCACAGGGAAAACAACAATTCTGTCGATTTCGGCATCCGGTGGGATTTCAAGCTCCAGAGAAATTGACCGAGAAATTTGCGTTTTCAAAATGTCCATTTCAATGATATCTTTTTTTATTGAGCGATGGCACAACTGTTTAAGTTGCCTGTGTTTATCTTCAAAAGAAGCTGCACCTACCAAAAAGATAATTCTGTTTTCTCCTGCGTAATCAAAGATACTTGACCTATTTTGAGCGCTGATGAAACTTTCATTTAACGAAATAAGCTTGCAGTTTTCAATTTTTCCTGTTGACATCTGTGTTTGCGGATCAAATGTTCTTATTGATTCCACTGTGTCTCCTACAAATACGATTCTTATTGCCTGACCTTTGAACTGGAAAAAATCAATTATTCCGCCTCTTCTACAAAATTCCCCCGGGTTTTCAACGACCTCAACCTCTTCGTATCCATAGGCAATAAGGCGAGAGATAAGTTTTTCACGTTTTATCTCAAGTCCGGGCCTTATTTCTATGATGTGCTGGACAAAATTTGATATATCAGGCAGCAAAACTGATATTGCCTGAATTGATGTGACGACAGCGCTGCAATTTTTTTTGATTAAATCTGCCAGGCACATCACCCTTTCTATTTCTTTTGCCTGTACAGGATGGTCGGGTGGGAGGTGAACATCCTTTTCTGGGAAAAGAATGACTGACTTATCCAGAAAGGTTTTTATGTTTGAATAAAAGATTTCCGCAGTTTCAGGATCCTGGCAGATAACAAGAAAAATTTTATCCTTTAAATCGCAGCAAAGGCTCGATACAAGGAAAGAAAAAAATCCATAATTTTTACTGCAAAAAAACAAAGGGTACCGGCCCTTTCTTAATTTTTCAACAATACCTGTCAACAAAGAGGATTTTCTGAATTCTACAATCTTTTCCTGCAGAAACATTTTATCAACCTAGCGATTTCCCTCGATGTATCTTTAATGAAATCACCGGCGTTTTTTATTGATTCTTCAAGTTTTACCGGTCCCGGTACAATTGAGAAAACAGCCGTAAGTCCGTTTCTGTACAAATCGTCGATTGAACCTGATTTAATTCCACAGAGGGCAATCACAGGTACATTATGCCTTTTTGCTTTTTCAAGGACTGCCATGATGGTTTTTCCAAAACTCACCTGGCAATCGATCCTGCCTTCTCCTGTTATAACAATGTCAGCATCCTTTATATGTTTTTCGAGTTCTATTTTTTCTGCGATAAATTTGCTTCCTTCTTTAATTTTTGCATTGAGAAAGGCAACAAGACCTGCTGCCAGACCTCCCGCGGCACCAGAACCAGGTATGTTTTCAACATCTTTTTTTAATTGCTCTCGTATGACTTGCGCATAATGGCGGAGGTTTTTTTCAAGGAGCTCCACCATTTTTATGTCGGCGCCTTTTTGCGGTGCAAAAACCTTTGCTGCTCCGTATTTGCCGGTCAATGGATTTGTAACATCGCAAAGAACAGTAATATCGGTTCTCAAAACATCAACATTTATTCCTGAAGTGTCAATTTTTACAAGTTTTCCAAGAAATCCACCACCTTCTCTTAATTCTTTTTTTGACCTTGAATAAAATTTGACTCCGAGGGCTTTTGCCATTCCCATTCCGCCATCGACTGTTGCGCTTCCGCCAACACCTATCAGGACTGATTTAACTTTTTTTTTGATGAGCTCCAGAATAAGTTGGCCTGTGCCATATGTTGATGTGAGAAGCGGATTTCTCTCTTCTGGCTTCAATAGTGGTAATCCACTTGCTGATGCCATTTCAATTACGCCTGTACCATCAGACAGAATTGCATACTCTGCGCAGATTTTTCTTCCAAGAGGGTCAGAGACAAGTGCTTTATATTTTTTCCCGCCTATGGCATTTAAAAGAGCGTCAGTGGTTCCCTCCCCACCATCAGCCATTGGTAGAATTGAATATTGTGCATCCGTCAAAACGCTTTTTATTCCTTTCCGGATGGCTTTTGCAACCTCTTTCGCGCTGAAAGAGCCTTTGAATGAGTCAGGGCAAATGACGATTTTCATAATCTATATTATACTTTGGCTT
>JAMWBX010000100.1 GCA_023818725.1 Candidatus Omnitrophota bacterium | reverse complement strand
TTGAGCTTCGGGGAATGAAAGAACTCATTCTGGCTGAATGGAAAGGCATAAAGGATGGAGCCGGAATTGATGATGGGGAGTTAGCAATCTACACAAATGGATTTCATTTTTATCACAGAATTATTGCCACAGGAAAACTTGGAAAAATGGATGGTTTTTCACAAAAAGCATGTTGCAGTTATATCTTTTTTCCACATAGCGATTATGGTCCTTTGCTTGCCAACAATCTTGACACCTCCCCTGAGGAACCTTTTGGTCCACCGGAGTGGCCTGCATTGAACGAGCACTTAATAATTGGAACTGTTTCTTCAGGAGTGTTTCTTGATGAGGAGCCAGAAGAAATTTTTCCTGCTCCTGTTTTCAGGATTGTGGCAAGATACTGCAGAAATGCAGCTGAAGCTGTTGAGATGCTTGAAAAATACAACCAGTTCTGGGGGCCGTGCAATGCCATCGTTGTTGACAGAGACAAAAGATGCGCGATGATTGAAAAAAGCAGTTGTAGAATTGGCGTCAGATGGTCAAAGGACGGATTTGGTTTTATTACCGCGATGACTGCGGAACATCCTGAAATGAATGCTTATCTCAATGACAGAAGGCAGGCATCATTGAAGGCAAGAAACTTGAAGCCAGGAAACTGCGATGAGATTTACTGGCAAAAACAGGATAGTCGCAGAAAACTGATGAATACGCTTCTTGAAAAAGCGAGGGAAAATCCCACCCTTAAAACAATGAGAAAATTTATTCAGTTCAGAGACCCTGAAAAGGGCAATGTTTGCGGAAATGGCGAGATTTATGCGCCGGGATGTCCTCCGTCAGAATACACTGTAAGAACCATAATATGGCTTCTTAAAGAAGGCAGGGCTCTATGGTGGGCAAGACAGAAGGATAAACCATCCTTTGAAAATCCGATGCCAGAGGTGAAATTTGAAAATGTTTTTTTATGGGACTGAAAAATGTTTATAGCAAGTCTGGTCGCGATTATTCTAATTGTTTTGTTTTTGCCCTTAACTGTTCACAGGGTGGAAAAAAACCTTGAGTTGTTTTTGTTTTTGATGGGAATTATTTCTGCTTCAATTTCTCACTTTTTTGGTCCTGAAAATGTCTGGTCCCTGCATCTTGTTGAAGAAGCGCTTATTGAACCAATCAAGATTACACTTGCTGTTTTTATTGCTGGATTTATTTTCAAAAAATTCAGGCAGCAACTTACTGCTGGCATAGCAAAAAGCGAGGAGATTCTTGGACCGCGTCTTTTTGCATTTTTGTTCATTGTTATCCTGGGGTTTATTTCAAGCATAATCACAGCGATTATTGCGGCAATAGTACTGGTTGAAATAATAAACGCGCTCCCGCTTGATAGAAAATTTGAGATAAGAATGACCATAATCGCCTGTTTCGCAATAGGAATCGGGGCTGTTTTAACTCCGATAGGAGAGCCACTTTCAACAATAGCGACAGCAAAACTTAAAGGAGACCCATACCATGCCGGATTTTTATTTTTGTTCAAGCATCTGTGGGTTTATGTTGTTCCAGCGGTTATACTTCTTGGTATCATCGGTGCTTTTTTAAGAGCGCAACAATCAAAAAATGGTTCAATTCAATCAAAGAAACTTTCTGAAGAAGGAACAAAAGAAATTTCATTAAGAGCCGGCAAGGTTTATCTTTTTGTTATGGCTTTAATTTTTCTCGGCTCAGGATTTAAGCCAGTAATTGATATGTATATTGTTCCACTCGGAGATGCCGCGCTTTACTGGATAAACACGGTTTCTGCTGTTTTAGACAATGCGACGCTTGCCTCTGCTGAAATAAGCCCGAGAATGCGTATTGACCAGATTCAGTTTGCTCTGATGGGGCTTTTGATTTCAGGCGGAATGCTTATTCCAGGAAATATCCCGAATATTATCGCGGCAAGCAAACTTGATATTAAGAGTAAACAATGGGCAAAATTCGGGCTTCCTCTGGGTTTCGTATTGCTTGTGGTGTATTTCGTTATTATGTATGCCTCACTGCACCAGTGATTTTTATAAAATTATTCTACTGTGATTCCTTTTTGCTTCTTTTTTTCTTCTTTTCCTTTACTGGTTTTATATCAAGCGCCTTCAATTGTCCATCCGTGGTCTTTCTATATTTCACCTGAACATTTTCACCCGCAGATATCGTTTTGAGTTTGTTTTCTGGAGCAAAAAATCTTGTTTCATTTGATTGCTGATCTCTTATTTTGAAGCAATACAGAGAAGTATCCACTGATACTACCTCGCCCTGATTTCTTTCTCTTTTTTCTGCATAGCAGGTAATACAAAGAAAAATAGAGAAAGCAATAGTAAAAAGCCGGCACCTCATTCTGCCTCCTTTTTTACTCCCAGCATTTTCATCAACTTTTCTCTTCCCCTTTCATAATCAGGGCTATTTACCCTTCTTTTTCCGCATCCGCTGTGCCACATTGAAGTTGAGGGATTGTCAAACCTGCATATTTGAAGTGTGGACGGAATTTTTTCAAGAATCATTCTGTACAGAGCTAGTGCATTCATTGTAACGCCGTAGTCAAGTCCCAATCTTTGCAATACTCTCATATCCCTCAGCTGGTTTGAAAGACCGCCTTTTCCAAGGGAATGAACACATTTGTTTTCAGCCCGCGAAGGGCACGGTCCGCACATCATCCAGTCAGCTCCTTCAACAAGTGTGATTTTAACATCTGGTTGTCTCAGAATAAGCTGAAGCATTTCAGGAAGATTATCGTATGCCTGAGATGATTTTACTCCGCCTCCATACTGGCATACGGCGCACAAAAGAATGTGAGGTCTTGTTTTTATTCCTATTTTTTTCGCTTCATACATTGCTTTCAATGATTCTCTCTTGCTTTTTTCAATATCATCAGGGGTTCTTGGTGGAATTATTATTCTGATGCCCTGTTTTCTTGCCTTGTGCGACGCTATACTTTTTGACAATTCGTTACAATACAGCGCAGTCAGAGATAACTGTGTTTTTCTTGATTTTTCATAGTATTTTTTTGTGGCATTTTCGCATAATGGCTTTCCATCAAAAAGACAGATGCCATTGAGGTTTCTGATTTTATGAAAAATCCTGATAAAAAAAATCCGCGCGGTAAGGGTTACACCGGGTAAAAGGTCAAGTTTCTGAAGTATCTCAAGGTCTCTCTTTCTTGTACCAGTGCTTTTTTCGCCTTTTAAATCCTGGAAAGAAAAAATGTCTCCTGCTTTGCACCGTAAAGTAACAGGAATGTCAGGTTTTTTTTCGACTCTTTCAAGAATTTTTTTCAACCTTGCTTCAAAAGGACCATCAGGACTTTTCCCGAGATGACATATCAGGCATAATGAGTCCGAAGGCTTTATTGTAATTCCACCATACATCTTTTAATCCCTATCTTGATTTGAAGACCTCAAACAAAATTAAAATGATATCTATGATGAAAAGAACAACAATCGCTATCTCTGCGACAACCATTCTTGTTGTCTGAAATCTCTCCCATTCCTTGGCGTAGAGTGACTCAATAATATTTAACTTGTTTCTTACAGCAAGTTTCCACCTGTCGAGATAAAAGCGGTTTGACGCAGCTGTGTATACCTTTGCAAGATAAAGATCCCCAACAAGCTTCAAAAAGTTTTCAAGCCGGTCAATAACATCGGATATATCAAGTTTTATCCTTGAAAACCTGCTCAACACTGATGAAATTGTAACTATTTTCAGCTTTCTTTTTCTCTGTGCAGCAAGGTCATCGTATGCATTTTCTATCGCCTTATCAAGAATTTTGTCATAGACTCGAAGTTCAAGAAGTTGTATCACTGAAAATTCAATGACATCGAGGACATCAAAGGTTTTCCACGGATCGTATATAAACGCTGAACCCCAATCAATGAGAGTCAGGTCTTCGCCATAGTAAGAAAGCGGATATTTAAGAGCGTCTTCTTTTTCCTGGCTGCTTTGCTTTTCCTCTGCTCTCAGTATCTTGCTGATACAATCTCCATATTCTTTCAACAATAACTCATCATTCATTTTACGGTCGAAACCGTGTATCCAGAAAATAGCATAATCCTCCCAATCGGATTCAGGCGATTTAACCGGCCTAACCGCCGCTGTAATAATTCTATCAATGGTTTTTTTGAGCCATTCAATCGCAAGAGCCCTGATTTCATAACTCTCCTGAACAAATCTGCTCAAATGGACAAGTTGTTCAAGCTCGCATTCAATAACCGAAGTAAACCTGATAGTCACAACCCCAAACTCATAAATTTTCATTTCAACAATGGCATCAAGCCCACGAGGAAGTTTCTGATTTCCGAGCTTCAAAAGAAGCGGAGGCGTGCTGTACTGGATGTATTCCGGGGTAATCCTGATTCCTGAAAGCAGCGCCTTTTCTGCCTGCCAGCCAGGCTGTCGCTCAAGCATACTGATATCAATCTCATCGGCAATGTCAAAACACCAGTAAAGCATCAAATGGCCGTCTGTAATTTTCATATCAGTGTGTCTCAAGCCATTCTATCAACTGCTGGTCTGTTGCCTCTTTAATTAGTTTTTGCATCTCAGGATCTTTTACTTCATCAAAACTTTTCACCCCAAGTTTTTCTCTAACCATCATTGCAAGGTTTGCTGTCTGAGACGCTTCTCTAATTTCTTCCCATATTATTGTTGGAACAGGACCGTGTCTGCTCATCACATGCCCCATAGTTGAGGCATCTGGTATGTGTTCATAGGCAGTGTCCCACTGGTCCCTCCAGGGATAATTCAGGGCAAAAAATGCAACCCCGACGCAATTACCTGGCTGAGATGGCGCTATTCTGATTCCAGGGTCTCTTGCTGTCTTATCCCACAGACAGGGCGTTGTGTACCACATCCACGGCTTGTTCAGATAAATTTCCTTTTTCTTCGGGTTATCATAATAAGGGGAAAAAACATGCAAACTGTACGGAATCCAGAAATCACAGTATGGAGCAAGAATCTGAAATGTCGCAAGGGTTGCCGCCTCTCCCGGATTAAAAGAAATTCTGATTTTTGGGTCCACCTGTTTAATTGCCTTCGCAATATCGATAAAACTTTTTAATTCTGTTTCTGTTTTTCCGCCCGGTTCATCAAGCACGCCAACAAAATAGTCATCATAATCAAGACCCAGCGATTTTACATGTTCAACAAATTCTTTTGCTTTATCGGCTGACCATGCCGAAAGCCGCACCTGCTTTATCCCCCATTTCTTCATTTCCTCCTTTGTAATACTTCCAGGCCAGACATTCATTCCGTGTTCAATAAAATCCTTCATATACAATTCGCCTTCATGAGGTTTTGTCCAGCCATCTATTAAAACAGGCCTTTCTGGATTAATTTTGAAGTTTGCCACCCTTACATTAAAAACAATTTCATATTCTTCAACACTTTTCCCTGAAATACGCAGCTTTCCTGAATAATTTCCGGCCGGCAATCCCCTTGTGTTGATAGTTACCCATAATCCTGCAACATTCAAAGGAGGCACTGTAATATCAGGCCTGCGCAAAAGGAAAAACGGAGTCCATTGCTGTCTATCCCCTCCATATGGGATAAATGCCTGAACACGCCACTGGATTGTTTCAGGATAAACCATATTTTTTGATTTCAGTGGCTCAACTCTTATATCAAGTTTAATCGGCTTTTCAGTAAGATTTCT
>JAMWBX010000099.1 GCA_023818725.1 Candidatus Omnitrophota bacterium | reverse complement strand
CTTACCTGTTCCACAAGCAGCCTTGAAAATGTTGAGCTTATCATTCAAACATTCAAAAAGGTACACCGTTTTCAGGATGTAAAGGTAGGTGGCATTATGCCAGAATCAGAAAGGATAACATTCAACCTGTTAATAAAGGTTAGCGAAGATGCCAAAATTCAGACCAAATAATTTGATGATTGCGGCAGTTGTGATTTTGCTTCTTCTGTACCAGTTTGTATGTGCACCAAACATCAAAAAATCAAGAAGTATCAACAGAGCCATTGAACAGAAACAAAAGGATCTTCAAACGCTTACTGCTCTGGCGGCTGAATATAAGGAAAGGACAAAAGAGAAAAAAGTCGTTCTTGCTCCAGAGGAATTCAAGCTTTTTCTTTTTGTTTCAAAGGCAGTGGAAAAGATTGGTTCAACATCGCGCCTTTCAAGAATCACCCCTGTTACGGAGAACATTTTTCTCAATACTGTGGAGCAACACATCAGCATTGCTTTCGAGGAAATTGAGCTTGAGAAACTTCTTATGTTACTTGAAGAAATTGAAAAAAGGGATTTTCTTCGTTTTGGATATCTGCAAATTTCTCGCAATCCTCAAAAGCCGTTTGTTGTAAAATCTGAAATGGAACTGGTTTCTTATAAGAAGCCACAATCTGAATGATAAAAATTTCCCCCTCTGTTTTTTTCTTTTTTCCTTTGAAAAAGGGGGACATAGGGGGATTTTCAAAAGCAGTTTCCCCCTTTATGAAAGGGGGATTGCAGGGGGATTTTTAAAGAATTTTTTTTGCTAAATTTGTAGGAATTTTCGCAGATGAAAAAGGAACAAACTGAAATTTTTCTTGTAGACGCGAATAACATTATTTACAGGTCGTTTTTCGCAATCAAGGCATTTACAACATCAACAGGCGAACCAACAAATGCTGTTTTTGGTTTTGTTTCAACTCTTTTTAAAATTTTGCGCGATTATAAACCCGAGCGCATCGCTGTTGTTTTTGACACTCCTGCTCCAACATTCAGACACAAAATTCTTCAGGAGTACAAAATCGCGAGGAAGCCGATGCCGCCAGAACTTTCGGCGCAGATTCCTGTGATTAAAGAAATCATAAAGTATGCCGGTATAGCGTCGATAGAAAAGGAATCCTATGAAGCCGACGACATTATTGCTTGCCTTGCTCTAAAATTTGCGGAAGAAAATTGTGATGTTGTAATTTTATCCGGAGACAAGGACATTCTTCAGATCCTTTCCCGTCGCATTCAAATAATCAATCCTGGCACATGGGAAAGGATCGATGAGAAGGTTTTTTTTGAAAAATATGGATTTTTTCCCTGTAATATCGTTGATTATCTTGCTCTCAGCGGAGACGCTTCTGACAGCATTCCAGGCGTCAGAGGGATTGGAGAAAAAACCGCTTCAACGCTTATCAGGGAGTTTAAAACAATTGAAAATCTCTACCAGAACATAAATGCCTTAAGCGGGAAGAAAAAAGAACTTCTGCTTTCTGGAAAGGAATCTGCTTTTTTAAGCAAGCGACTTGTGCAACTAAATTGCAATATACCAATTGATATCTCTGTCCAGGACATAAAAAGAAACCAGCCTGATCTTGATAAAATCTCAGAGATCTTTAACAAGCTAGAATTCAAAAAATTCAACAAAGAGATAAAAGAAGTCTTTGGTTTGAAAGATGAAATTTCCTTTTTTCAGGATGTTCTTGCGATAGGAGACAGGGTTTTTGCTTTTGAAGGAATTTTGAACAATCCATCACATTTCGAAAGATATCTGAAGGATGCCAGCGTTGAAAAGATTGGCTCAGGCATAAAAGAAAAAATAAAACTTCTTGTGAAAAAAAATATGCATCTTTCGCAGCCCTATTTTGACCTTGAAGTTGCCTCTTTCCTCACAGGAAAGAAGTTTTCATCCGCTGATATTCTTACTCAAAAGGCACTCTACCAACAGATTTTGAGTTCAGAAGAAATGGACTTTCTTTTCCACTCAATTGAGATGCCTCTTATTGAGGTTCTTGCGGATATGGAAATGACAGGGATACTTGTTGATGTAGAATATCTCGAAGCATTGAAAAAAGAGTATGCAAATGAAATGAATATGTTGCAGGAATCAATCTATAATAATGCTGGCGAGGTTTTCAATATCAATTCTCCTGGCCAGGTTGCAAAAATTTTGTACCAGCGGCTTGGGCTTCCATCCGGAAAAAAAACAAAAGCTGGATATTCAACAGACACAGAGGCCCTTTCCCGTCTAAGAACAAGGCATAAAATAGTTGATTTGATTTTGCAATACAGGGAACTTGCAAAACTATGCAACACTTATATCGAAGGTTTTTCCAGTTTTATCAATCCGGACGACAGCAGAATACACCCAGAATACCAGCAGGCAGTTGCTTCCACAGGTCGGCTTGTTTGCAGAAATCCGAATCTGCAGGCAATTCCGGTGAGAACTGAAAGGGGCGGCAAAATCAGGAAGGTTTTTATAGCAGGCGAAGATGCAACCCTTTATTCTTTTGACTACAACCAGATTGAATTGAGAATTCTTGCCCACTTTTCAAACGACCCTGTGCTTGTTGAATCTTTCAAAAAAGGCAGGGATATTCACCTTGAAACAGCAAAGCAACTTTTTAGCTTTGAAACAAATTCTCTTTTTGAAAGCCAGGAGATTGAGAAGTACCGTCGCATTGCAAAGACGATCAATTTTGGAATAATCTACGGAATGAACTCATATGGACTATCTAATCGGCTTGATTGTTCTGTTGAAGAAGCCCAGGCATTCATTGACGCTTATTTTGCAAAATTTCGCGGTGTAAGATCATATATTCAAAAATTAATTGAACAGGCAGAGAAAAACCGTTATGCAATAACCCTGTTTGGTAGAAAGAGATACCTTCCAGAGATAATTGCCGAAAACAGAAATCAGAAAGAATTCGCTCGCAGGGTTGCGATAAATATGCCGATTCAGGGAACTGCTTCTGAACTGATAAAGATTGCGATGATAAAGATACATCAGTTTTTGAAAAAGGAGAATCTGAAAAGCAATCTTATACTTCAGATACACGATGAACTTGTCTTTGAAATATGCAACGTTGAGATAGAGATTGTTGAAAAAATCAGGCAACTAATGGAAGAGGTTTATAATCTGAATGTGCCATTAAGCGTTGATGTTCAAAAAGGGAAAAACTATCTTGAAATGTCAAAGATTTGAAAAAAGTTTCCTTCCCCCTTTCATTTTCTCCTCCCCCTTTTCTAAAGGGGATGGCAGGGGGGATTTCCAAAAGCAGTTTCCCCCTTTCATAAAGGGGGATTGAGGGGGATTTTGAAAATTTCAACGAATGTAGGTTTCAATCGATCAACAGAAATATTTTTGCCGATTTTTGATGACCCGGAGGGGGGTCTTGACAAGTTCAAATATACTTATTAAAATACTCTTGACAATGGAACAAATTTCCATTAACATTAAACTGAAAAGGAGGTGAGAAAAATGAAAAAGGGATTTACGCTTATAGAACTTCTTGTGGTAATCGCTATCATAGCGATTCTTGCCGCGATGCTGCTTCCAGTCCTTTCAAGGGCGAGAGAAAACGCTCGCAGGGGTGTATGTATGTCAAATCTGAAGCAGATTGGTCTTGCTCTTAAAATGTATTCTCAGGACTACGATGAATTTTTCCCCACAATATCAACTGTTGCGGCAGGCACTGGCATTGTGACTCCTACACCTGGTGAAACCGGTCATGCATTTTGCTTGCTTCTTGGTAGAATCAGGGACACTAACATTACTTCAAACCCATTCACCAAGCCCTGCCCGAACTATCTAAAAAACACTGATGTTCTCGTTTGTCCAAGTTCTAATGACACCAAGTACACTGAAGATCCTGAGAATGTAAATATTACATTTTCACCCAATTTCACAAGGGCTGCTGGAAACTGCTCCTATGCCTATGCTTGCGGCTTGCATGAAAAAGACCTTCCTGAAACAGCCATTGTTGCTGACAAGGTCTATCAGCAGGGTGACCATGCTGTATGGACAGTTGCAAACGCTTATGTTACTGATGCAAACGACAACCACGGCAAAGACGGCATCAATGTTCTTTATGTTGGAGGCAATGTCGCATGGGTTGCAGCAAATACAAGGGGATCAACGACCAATGGGTATTTGCCAGGCGAAGCAATCCCGAATATGACAAGGTTTATAAATCCATAATGTGAGGATGATAAATGATGAAAAATTTTTTGAAGGGAGGTGAGAAGGGATGAAAAGAAAAGGTTTTACACTGATAGAACTACTTGTGGTAATCGCTATCATAGCGATTCTTGCTGCGATGTTGCTTCCAGTTCTTTCAAAGGCAAGAGAAAAAGCGCGCCGGGGCGTATGTATGTCAAATCTAAAGCAGATTGGTCTTGCCCTCAGGATGTATTCCCAGGACTATGACGAATCATTCCCGTACAGAAGTGGTCTCAACCAGGCTAACGAACAGATCTACGCATTCTGTCTGCTTTTTGGAAGGGTGTATAATGTTGCTGGCGCTGCGGGCAAGGTTGCTCCTAATTACTTGAAGAATACGGGAATGCTTGTCTGTCCAAGTTCAAAGGATGTTAAGTATGCGGGGGACCCTGAAAATACTGCTGTTGCATTTGCTCCACTCTTTTCTTCGGACCCGAATGTGAGGGGCAACTGCTCCTATGCGTATGCTGTCGGCCTTGATGAACAGACAAACATTGAATCAGTTCTTGTTGCTGACAGGGTTACAGGTGAAGGCAGCGGACAGACCGCGGCAAACATCTGGGTGGCTCCGGTTGTTGTCAGGAAAGGGCTGGACAATCATGATTTAGACGGCATCAATGTTCTTTATGTTAGCGGCAGTGTCAACTGGGTTGGCGCTCAGGCAGATGGAACACTGCCATCAGAACAGCTTGGTGGCGGACAGGTTATTGGAGCAGCAGCGGCTACTACTACAGGGCAGATTAGAAATCCGTAAAATTGTGGTATAATGTAAAAGGAGAAGAAATGAAAAATAAAATGAAAGGAGGTGAAAAAAGATGAAGAAAAAAGGATTCACTCTCATAGAACTTCTGGTGGTAATCGCTATCATAGCGATTCTCGCAGCGATGTTGCTTCCGGCTCTGGCAAGAGCAAGGGAACAGGCAAGAAGAAGTGTTTGTATTGCAAATCTTAAGCAGATAGGCCTTGCTCTGAAGATGTATGCCCAGGATTATAAGGAATACTATCCAGCATCCACATATTTTTCAGCTGGCGGAGACGAGCCATCCGCAATCACACCTCTGTCGCTTCTGTATCCGCAGTATGTGTCCACAGGAAAGACATTTATATGTCCATCAGACCTTGGACATAAGACAGCGAACGCAATTGTTTACAATGCCGCTCCGCTACTGGACACAGCAGGTGGAACAGACAACGCTGGGTGCTCCTATGCATATGGCCAGTACTGCAACGAATCAGTCGATGTCGACACAGTAGTTGTGGTTGACAAGTCAGTAAGTAATATCGCCACCTTCGGTGGGGTATGGAGTTCAAACCTTGTTGTTCTTGGCACAACTGGTGGAAAGAACAACAATGTCAACCACAAAACAGATGGAGTCAATGCCTGTATGGTAGATGGCCATGTGAAGTGGGTGCCAGCTGGAAAGATTCCTGACCTTATTCCGACCAGGAATAATGGATCCGGGACCATTGGAAGAATCATTAACCC
>JAMWBX010000098.1 GCA_023818725.1 Candidatus Omnitrophota bacterium | reverse complement strand
GTTTCAAGGTAATACAAATGATTTTGAAAAATCCTTTTATCGATGCCTCCGCATACAATGAGATTTTTCCCGAATTTTTTTCTCATTTCAACCACACCCATTTTGATCCAGGTTCGCATCCAGCCAAAAAACTTCCAGCAGAAACCCCCACAGGATATGTTATGTTTTTTAACCTTTCTTTTTCATCTTCCCACCAGCGAGGAAATCTTAAAGGGGAGTCCGGGTTCAATCTTTTTTTGTACTGGTTCCATGTTTTTCGGTCTTTCACAGGATACTCCAGCCACTGGTCCATTGATTCTTCCCTGTTTACCTTGAATACCTTTTTCTTTGCGCCATCAAAATCGATTATCACCTGATCTGTTGCGTCCTCGTTTAGAACTTTTGTTTCGAAAGGCGGGATAATCGCATCCTTCCTGTTCAGCCTTACAGCAATATACTCCATTCTATCCAGTCCAAAATATTTTTCAATGTGAACATCAGCGGGCAAACCCTCCTTTCTTCTTCTTTTGATAGTTTCGTCCCAGAACCAGTTCCAGCAGGAAGGAAGGGCAGTATTCCCAGGTAATTCCAGCTCAATCCATTATTTTCTAAAATATCAGCATAAATATACATCTGGTTTCTATCACAGTCCTGTACGCAATCATTGAACAGCAAAACACTTCCATTACTGCGTACTATGTAGTTTGGCAGGCCCCAGCAACTGAAAAGATGCCCTGGCTTTTTAATGATAGGTCCAAGCGGCCAGGATTTACCTCTGTCAGGCGAAGCCATAATCAGGCTCCAGAATCTTACTTCACCATAGGTTTTTGCCCAGAGGTGTTCGCCGACATAATTACACACCAGGATAATTTCAGGGGAAGAAAAGTCAACAGGATTTTTGTTCAGATTCTGTTTTCCTTCCTGGAAGAAATCAATCGCGACATCTCTTTTGTTCACAACAACCTCGACATTTTTATCCCATGTTTTGCCGTCATCTCTTGATCTTACAAGACATAGTTGACCCCAGGTGTCAAGGTTCAGGTGATTCGTAGAGCCGGGCTTCCTGTAGTCCACCTTGAGCCTTGTGAAACCCACTATTATTTCGCCATCAGCAAAGCGCCACATTCCACCGCTCATAGGCCAATTTGAACAGTACTGGTCGTCGCGATAAATAATTAAATCCTGTTTCTTTGACGGCTGAACCACTTCACAGGAAGACCGGAGTTTCGTTTTCAACATACCTTTTGTGTCAATGTTTCTTTTACACCAGTAACCACAGGTTATTATAGCATATTATGTATGCGCATCAATTATGGAGAGATACAGAAAATCAAAAGCAAACAGGAGAGAAATTTAGCTATGGAAAATTGAACCCATCGCGCACAACTGCTTGACAAATTTTCTAAAACTGGTATAAACAAGACAGTCAATCTGAAAAAGAAAAAGAAATTACAGAACCAGCGAGGGAAGGATGAGCAAAAAAAATTATTCAGTCAAACCTGTTGTGATTTTTACCCCAAAACGGTATGAAACAGAATTTGGTATAAAAAATCCAAACCCCTGGGAAACAGACCCTGACGAACTTGCTGAAAATTCAGTTAAAGCAAGCAGGAAGCTTTATGAAAAATTTTCAGATATCGGGCTTGGTAATCCTGATCCGGAACCGGTTTATTATTACCTTCAACCAGATGTAAGACATGTTTGCGCAATGGCTTTTGGCGCAGGTGAGCCAAGGTGGATTGAACGGGACAGTATGTTCTGGTTTGATAGAACAGACAGATAACACTTCATCCTTCCCAGTTTGATTTTGAAAACGAAACAAAAGAAAACATCAAAGCAGCCGTGTCTGAAATTGCGGAAGTTTGCCAGGATAAAGGCATTGATATTGTTGTCATAATTGCAAAATCCGGTGAAAAGGTTGAGCAGAACATAAGGTGTTTTGTAAAAATTGTAGATGAACTGAAAAAAGGTGGCTAAACCCTGACAGGAAATAGCAATCTAATTCTTAAAGCCGAAGGGGGGTGAGATTATGAGAACTTTTGTGATATTGATGACAGCGTGCGCACTGGTTTTTGGTTATGCGTTGGCATTGCACGCAGAAGAAAAAGCAGCGGCACCAGCGCCTGCCAGCGAAGAAATGGCTGCAAAGAAAAAACAGGCAGCTGAGATAATGACCAAAATGAGGGCGATTGAAAAAGAAGTTGCTTCCCAGGATGAAGAGTGCAAAAAGATTACAGCGCAGATGATGGAACTGGAAAAACAAAAAAGAGCAAGACTCAACACTCTTCTTGAAAACAACCAGGATTATCAGGCATTAAAAAAACAACTGATGGAATTAATGCCGCAGCCGCAGAAACTAGAGTCAAAAGAAGCGCCAAAGAAAAAAGAAATAAGATAATGAGTTGGTGCGAGAAAAGGGCTGGTTTATGACAGCCCTTTTTTTGCTATAAACCCTCTGGAATGTTAATATGTCTAAATTATGTGGAAACCAAATTAGTATAATGAAAAAAAAAGTTTTAGTTTCTTTTGCAGTCTTTTTGGCATGCATTGCTGTCGCCCAGCAATCAGATGTTTTGAAAAGTGAAACTCAGACCGAGTTTAAACTTGAGGAATTTGAAATTATCCATCTTTCTTCAGGCGTTATCGGCGAAACAAATATACAGGTACAGCCACAACCGCAGCAGGCCAATCCTCAGGGACTTTCAAGAGAAGAAAGAGAACTGGCGATGAGAAGATTACAGGAAATTCGCGCCTCAATGAGGAAAATAGAAGATGAAACTTCCCGGCAAAACCCTGAACTGAAAACAATTATGGACAAAATTAACGAACTTCAGAGCAAAAGAAAGGCCCTTATTGATGAGATTCTGGCGGATAATTTTGAATACCAGCAGTTAAAACAAAAGATTGCCTCAGGCGATTTTCAGTCTTCTGACACAATGAGACTGGCTTCTTTTGAAAGGCAGGCGGCCCAGGATCAGAGGATAAGAGACATTGACCAGGAGATAAGGAATTTATATCAGCAAAGACAGTCTCTTTTGCAGAAAGTTCTTCAGGATAACCAGGATTATCAAAGTCAGATTGCAGAGAGCCAATCAATCATCCAGGGTTTCAGAGCATTTTTTCAGAGGCTAGAACCCGCGTCCACAACAACCCAAACAATCCAGAATCCTACCTCAACAGATTCTCCACGACGCTGGCAACCGGGCACAGGTACACCAGGAAACTCTGACAGGTCTTCTGGCAATCGTTCCTGGCGTGGAAGGCAGGCTGAAGGTAATAGATAGCTTCATCCTTTCAGAAGTTTCATCTTCAGCTCAAGGTAATAAACGAAATTTTCAAGCGGTGTATCAGGTGGAATCGTGTGGTCGATTGTCGGGATGTAGCCTCCAGATTCAATCATAAACGGAATCTTTGAATAAAGTTCCCGTTCAATCTCTTTTTTATCCTGCATAAGAACTCTTTTATCTATTCCGCCAGAGAATGCAAGGTCCTTACCATATTTTTTTCGCAATCTGACAGGATTCATATCTGATGCCTGTTCAAGTGGCCAGACGCAGGTTATGCCTGCCTCAATCATTAATGGAAAAAGAACCTCAGGGTTGCCATCGCTATCAAGCCAGAAGTATTTTATACCTGCCTTCCTGAACCTTTCAATGATTTTTTTGTAGTATGGCATAAAGAATTTCTTGAAAATCGTAGGTGAGATCAAAGGTCCAGCCTTTCCTGCAAAGTCCTCAAAAAAATTGAAGTAATCAAAATCGATATCGTTGAGCGCTCTTTCAACAAGCTCAAGCAAAAAGTTTGTGGAAAAATCCAGCATTTCTTCCACCAGCACAGGGTCATCGTAAAACATATACGAGATTTTTTCTGTGCCAACCCATCTGCGAAGCTGGGAATAAAGGCCAAAGGAAGCGTTTGTCAAAAGACATAATGGATATTTTCTTGTCTTCCACATCTTAACCATCTCGTCCCACCAAATCGGATACCTGATTGGCGAAGCAGGATCATACATCTTTTTAATCTGCTGAAAGCTTTTTCTATCAGTCACTGGAAATGAGATATACTGGTCCATACTCATTCTTGTGCCACGAACTGTTCCTTCTTTTAATGCTTTTGTGACGATGCCGTCTTCGTGTTGAACGGTGATTGTCCTTTCATCTTCTTCAATAACCCTGTATTCAAAACCAGGTATCATTGCTGTGCTTATTGGCGCAAAGGCTCGTCTGTCAATATGAAAATAGGGTTCCCCTTCAAACCATCTAAAGTACAGCGCGTCCTGTGGAAGCCCTTGCTCTTGCCACTGCTGGATGGTCTGGCCCCACAGTCCGAGTTCATAATTTGGTACTCTGTCAACCTTTTTAAATTCCATCACTTTGCAAAATCTTTCTCTGTCTGTCATCTCGGCTCCTTTCAATCAAGCTTTATCCTGTTTTTTAATCTTGTTATTCTTCCTGAAACAACATATTTAATGAATAACTCGCAGTTGTTTTTGATTTTTTCAAGAACTTCTGGCTTGAAAAGCCTTATCCATTCTTCAGGGATAGAACGAATGCCATTTAGTGCGCCTGAAAGCATCGCAGCCCTGCCGGCGATGGTGTCTGAATCTCTGCCAATATTTGTCCCGCCAATGGCTGCCTGCCTCACATCTCCCTTTGCAATATAAAACATTGCAAGTGCCAGCCCAAGAAGTTCAAGAGGGTCTATCGGATGATAGAAAAGACATTCTTCGCTCAATTGTTTTCTTGCTGAAAGCACATCATCATATTTTGATGCGATATCAAGGCATTTTTCAAGATACTGTCTGCAGCTTTTTACATCCCTTGTGTCAAATGTTTCCAGTGGCGATGAGGGCGCAAATTTTAATGCCTGCTTACAGACGCTTTCCACTGTGGCATCCGGAGTAAGGGCTTCTGAGACCGCTGATGAAAGTATTTCTGCGGCAATAACATCAAGTCCTCTCTGGTACATATATGAAATTGCTTTTGCGTCAATGCTTGCGTACTGGCTATCTCCGATGTGATACATTCCAACCGGCTCCATACACATTACAGTAGAGCCTGTGACAACACTCCAGTGGCCAGTGATTCTTGGATCCCATCCTGACACAATCAAATTATACGCGTTGCCCATACACATTGCATAGAAATGGTCGCGATTAAGCCGGTTTATCCACATCTCGCCGAAATGTCTTGCCATCACAGGCAGCCCCTTTCTTTCAATATATGTTTCAAACAAAAGCATGGCCATCTGATTATCATCTTCTGATTCAAGCCTTGCCGGGTCAAGGACTGTTTTGATGCCACCGGGGTATTTTCTGTCGATTTCCCAGTAAAACCAGCACTCAACAGGCGAGCCCATAGCGTTTCCTATGGCTCCTGCCAGCACAGCACCATAGATTTTATCAAAGAGAATGCTTGAACCTGAATCCGATGGCTGCTCAAGTTTTTCAACAATACTGATGATTTTTCTCTCTTTTTTTAATCTTTTTTCAACCACATCAATTATTGGAAACCATTTTTCAACAACAGGCATTGCCCACTTTAGCCATCTTTCTGGAAAAACCTTATAGCCATTGAGAGCGCCAATAATGGCGCCTGCGATAGGTGATATGATATGGCAGCCTGCATTGTACGGAACATTTATTAGGGCAAACATCTGTTCCGGTTTGTTACCGTACGCAGGCAAAAGCGGCAGGATAAATTCCAGGGGGTTAAAAATTAATCTTTCTGGATTATGTCCTCCATTAAAATACCACCAGTCAAG
>JAMWBX010000097.1 GCA_023818725.1 Candidatus Omnitrophota bacterium | reverse complement strand
TTAACAGATGCTTATTTTGCCTGGGATATCTGGACACTTTCCCCAGTCGCAGTTAAAACATTGAACGATAACGCCATAATACTGCCAGCCAATCCTGATGTGAAGGTCTTGCTTATTGGTTCTGCGTCTCCTGAAGGAGAAACAGAATATAACAGGAAACTTTCAGAGCGACGCGTTAAGTCTGTTTTTGATTATTTGACATCAAAAGAAAAAATTGCGGCTGGTCAGCTGACAACAGAAGCAGAAGGTGAAATTGATGTGCCAAAGGACTCATGGCCAATAGCCAGAAGAGTCAAGTTTGTGATAGTTGATTGATAGAATTGAGGCGGAAAAGCTCTCATAATTGAGATGATATTGAAAAGAGGGCTAATTGTCACAATCTTTGTTCTAAACTTTCTCTTTTTCTCATCCAGAATTGGCTATTCGCAGGGACTTGCCACAGGGAAACACTTCATTTTTCAGACAAATTCAGGTGAAACCTATATTATGAAGCCGTACAATAACTTGACACATTTCTAAATACGGGATACATTTTAATCAACGCGATGCGCCTTTTGCGAAAATAAATCTGACATAACAAGAGGAGGCGTGATGAAAAATTTGAGAACTTTTTTGTCATTTTCGTTTTTTTTTGACATTTTCACACACTCCTTTTTCGCAACAAATGAAAATAGCAGGATGGGGATATCAGGTATATCCTTACATTCCTGAAGGTGTAGAATTCAAAAGTATTTCGGCTGGCACCGCACACAGCCTTGCGTTAACAAAGGATGGAAAGGTTTACGCGTGGGGAAGAAATGATCTAAGTCCGTGCAATGTTCCTCAGGAGATACAGGGCAAGGTGAAATTTATTTCCGCGGGTTCCAGGCAAAATATAGCAGTTTTTCAAACAGAAGGTGAAAAGTTAAAGTAAAAAATATTATGATATTTTCAAGGACAGCAATATGCCAATGCTTTTTATCTTGAAAAGATGGGCAGATACATTTGTTGGTGCTGGCTTACTTTATGGTTTTTATTCAGGTGGTTTATTCTTAATCTCAATTGCCGCAGTGAAACATTTACTATGCCATGGAATATTTTCCTTCTTCTGGCGGAATTATTATGCACGGCTTTTGGTGTGAACCTGACATTGGCATATGATGGAGATATTTTATATTTCTGGCCGGGATAAGAAAGTAGAAATATGGCGGCCTCAACCTGCAATGCCATAAAGTGTGATATAATTATCATAATAGCAGGGGATGGGGTCCCCCATGTTTGCCTTTCTGGCTGATGACTCCTACCAATTTTATTTCAGGAGATTTGAGATGGCTGTAGTTCATTCTGATACACAAAAGAACAATGAATTGGGCCATATTATTGAAACGCTTCTCGATATTCTTGTGGATATGGGAACGGGTTATAAATATCATAGTGACTGCATTGAAGAATTACTGAAAAGGACCAAACACCAGAATTTCTATCTTGCGATAGTTGGACAGGTTAAAAGGGGCAAGAGCACACTTTTGAACGCTCTGGTTGGAGAGGAAATTTTACCCTCTTCAATAATACCGGTTACGGCAATCCCGACTTTTGTAAAATATGGTTCTAATTTAGGGGTTGATGTATTTTTTTATGATTCAGGCAAAAAACATATTGATGCTGAAAATGTAGAAGAAGCGAGAAATTTTATCTGTAACTATGTTATGGAGGAAAAAAATCCAGAGAATATAATGAAGGTTTCTTTCGTCGAGGTTTCTGTTCCTGCAAGTATATTGAAGGAGAGAGTGGTTTTAATTGATACACCTGGCATAGGCTCAACCTATCTCCATAACACTGAGACAACGCTCAATTTTATTCCGAAGTGCGACGCGGCTTTGTTTGTGACATCTGTTGATCCGCTGATTACAGAGGTCGAACTTGAATTTTTAAAACGGCTTTCCAAACATATGAAAAATGTTTGGATTGTTCTAAATAAAATAGATTATCTTTCAAATAAGGATCTGATAGTTTGTAAAAAATTTATTCAGAATGTGTTGGAAAAAAATGGTTTTGAAGGAAAAATTTTTCCTGTTTCCGCAAAAATGGCGATATCCGGTAAAAAGCAAAATAATCAAGAAATTTTAGCGGCAAGCAATATAGATGGCCTCGAAGATTTCATCACAAAGGATATCTTTTCAAAGAAGAAATATATACTGGAAGAATCTCTTTATATTAAGTTAAAAAACGCAATTTCTGAAGCTCTGACCACGATGGAAATCGAGATTAAATCCCTGAAAATGCCTGGGCAAGAGCTTGAGGAAAAGCTGAAATTGATTAATCAACAACTCTCGGGGTTTGAAAAAGAAAAAAACATTATACTTGATAGTTTGGAAGGAGAAAGAAAAAGGTTGCATGAATCACTTGAGGATTATTGCAATGAAGTATCCCAAAAGGCGCGAATATTTTTGCATGGTATAGCAGAAGAAAATTATGGCAAAGCCAAAGACCCTTACGAATTTTATGAAATTTCGAAAATGTCGATTAGTAAGGCAATTATAGAATTTTTTGAAAGTGAAAATGGCAATGCTGTGAGATTTTTTGATGCAAAAATAAATGAAATTACTGAATTTTACAACAAAAGAATCAATCAGATGCATAATTTTATAAAGCATACAATTTCCAGTGTCTTTGAAGTTGATTACAACGAAACAGGGAAGACCTTTGTTTTTGAAATATCCAATCGTCCTTACTGGGTGACGCATATCTGGATGACAGGGTTTAAGCCTTTTGGCGAAGAATTTCTGGACAATTTCTTAAGTGTTTCCAGAAAAATGAACCGGATTATGACTCGCCTGAAATCTCAGATAGATGAACTTGTAATGCATAATGTTGAAAATCTTAGATGGCCAATCTTTCAGAGCATAGATCGCTTCTTCATTAAATTCAAGAATTTTTTTGAAAAATACTTTTCTCAGATGCTCAAATCTATAACAGAGCTTGTCAATAAACTTCAACAAGAAAAACTTGATAGCCAAATGAGGGACCAAGAAATAATCAGAATTGAAGAGAGAAAAAAAATTTTCCAGAAAGCCATTATGACAATTGAAAAAAACTTGATAAATAATAAAAATCAGGGATAATATAATCAGTCAAAAAAACTTAACAACGCCCCCAATGGAGGAGAAAAATGAAGGTGATAATTTCATCATTAAGCGCAATCGAAATTCTTGATTCACGAGGAAATCCAACAATAAGGGTTTTTTGTTCTCTGAGCAACGGGATCAGGGTTTCAAGTTCTGTTCCATCAGGCGCATCCACCGGCGAGAATGAGGCGGTTGAATTGAGGGATGGAGACAAAAAAAGGTATGGAGGAAAGGGTGTATTGAAGGCGGTCGAAAATGTAAATAATGTCATAGCACCTAAAATCATTGGTATGGAACCGTTCAGACAGGCTGAAATTGACAGAATTATGATTGAACTTGATGGAACGCCAAACAAGGGCAATCTCGGCGCAAACGCAATACTGGGCGTGTCAATGGCTGTGGCAAAGGCAGCAGCGCGGCTTGCGGGTATTCCTCTGTATCTGTATCTCGGCGGCACAGGAGCAGTTCGTTTGCCTGTTCCGATGATGAATATTCTTAATGGCGGCAAGCATGCTGACAACAGCGTGGATTTTCAGGAATTTATGGTTATGCCTGCTGGTGCTCCAAATTTTGCGGAAGCTTTGAGATATGGAGCAGAGACATTCCACTCATTGAAAAAAATTCTATCAGAAAAGGGTTATGCAACAGGCGTTGGAGACGAGGGCGGGTTTGCGCCTGATCTTTCAAGCAATGACCAAGCATGCGAGGTCATTGTAAAGGCGATAGAAAAAGCAGGATATAAACCCGGATTGGATATTTCCATAGCGTTAGATCCCGCAGCAAGTTCTTTCTATGAAAACGGAGTTTATAATCTTTCTAAGTCAAAGCAGGGGAAAAAGACATCAGATGAAATGATAGAATTGTATGAAAACTGGATAAAGAAATATCCGATAGTTTCAATTGAAGATGGTCTTGCTGAAAATGACTGGGAAGGGTTTAGGAAAATGACAGAAAAACTTGGAAATAAAATACAGATTGTTGGTGATGACCTGTATGTGACAAATACAAAGTTTATTTTACGAGGAATAAAGGAAAAATCCACGAACGCTGTTTTGATTAAACTTAACCAGATCGGTACAGTGACAGAAACAATAGAGGCGATAAATCTTTGCAGAAAAGCAGGCTGGGGTTATGTAATCTCGCACAGAAGCGGTGAAACAGAGGATGCCTTTATGGCTGATTTTTCGGTTGCTATGTGCGGCGGTCAGATAAAAACAGGCTCTGCGTGTAGAAGCGAAAGAATCGCAAAGTACAATCGGCTTCTTGAGATTGAATGGGAACTCGGGAAAGCAGCGGTTTTTTCAAACCCATTTATTATGTGAGGTCAATTTTAGTTGACTTTGAAACTCTCAGCAAATCATAAGAGGGCAGTTTCGACAACCCTGACAATGCTTGATGAATTGTTTGTTTTCATTGAAAAATGGGTTGATGGACAATGTTATGCTTCAGTACTTTACGAGGAAAAAAATGATCTGAGCCCTTCGCAAAAAAAAACCCTGAAAAAAGAACTTCTGAAATTTCGGCAATACCTCAATGATTTAAAGAATGATATGAAAATCGAAAAACAAACACAATCGGCAATCAATGATATATGGAGCCGTGTAAGTGTGTTCAGAGAAAACATAATGGAACTTGAAGCAAGGCATATGAAAAGATACGGACATATTCCACAGGAGGTTCAGGAATATTTTAATGATATGTCAAAAAAACTTCTTTCCCAGCTCGATAGAATTCTTGAAATAATAAAGTGAAATAGCTGAGAATTTGTTTTGAGTCTTTTCTTCATTTTATCTTTATAAGTCATCAGAAATTACAATAGCCTTTAGAACAACCCGCAAAATTTTCTCCAAACTGGAGCCAATCAATCTCATCGCTGAAATCTTCGCCAAGATAAAGAACCTGCGCAGTTTTACTACCATAACGAAAAACCGTGATTCCTTTGCACTTCAATCCATATGCTGAAGTAAAAATTTTCTTTACATCATTGATGGTTGCCTGTTCAGGCAGGTTTATTGTTTTTGAGACCGCATTGTCTGTGTGTTTTTGAAACGATGCTTGCATTAGAAGGTGAAACTCGGGTTTGATTTCAAAAGCAATTCTGAAGGCCTTTTTGATTTTTTCAGGCAACCCTTTGATATTTTGCACAGAACCGCTTTTGACAATTTCTGCAATGATTTCGCTATCTTTTAGCTTGAGTTCTGACAATTTCTTTTCCCATACGGGATTTATTTCAAAGATGGAACTTCCAGCCATTTTTCTGCCATAAGCAATCGCAAAAAATGGTTCTATTCCACTTGAACAACCGGCGATAATGCTGATAGTACCTGTAGGAGCAATTGTTGTTCTTGTGCAGTTTCTCAAGGCCTTTACATTGTTTCTATAAATGCTTTTTTTGAAATTTGGAAAACTACCCTTTTTTTCTCCGAGTTGCGCAGAATATTCAAAAGCGGTCCTGTTGATAAATTCCATAATTGTTTCAGCAAGTTCCAAACTTTTTTTGCTTCCATAAGGAATCTCAAGCTCTGCAAGAAGGTCTGCCCATCCCATTATACCAAGCCCGATCTTTCTGTTTCCCAGTGTCATTTTTTCAATCTCAGGTAGAAAATATCGATTAACATCAATAACATTATCAAGAAACCTGACCGAAAGCTTTACAATT
>JAMWBX010000096.1 GCA_023818725.1 Candidatus Omnitrophota bacterium | reverse complement strand
ATATTTCCCCATGCTTAAGTTAACCTGCGCATCTGCTGGCAGTAATAGACAACAAGCTCCCACTTTGCATCAGGTGGAATTCTGTGGTCAACACAGGGTATGTAACCTTTAAGCTCAATAAGTTCTAAAAGCCTTTTTATTTCATCATCAACTGCCTTTTTATCTTTTGAAAATACAACCTTGTTCATTCCACCAACACCACGAAGATCTTTTCCGTATTTTTCCCTCCATGGCCTTATGTTTCCATTCCATGTTCCAACTTCTATTGGAAACATTGTATTTACTCCGTTTTCCAACCATACTGGAACAAGCGCGTCAATGTTTCCGTCACAGTCAACGCTGACAATATCTATGCCGTATTTATTCAAAAGGTCGCATATCCTTCTGTAATGTGGCCCTATCTTTTTTCTGAAAACCTGCGGTGATATCAATGGACCATTTTTGAAACAGATGTCTTCCCAGAAATGCGCGAAGTCAAATTTTATACCTGTTTCAAGTGTGGTTTTGACTGCCTGATAACAGATCTCAGCGTTTGTCTCAACAATTTCGTCAAACAATGGTTCATCGTCTACAAGAAGATAACAGGCGCCTTCCATTGTGAGCCAGTTTCGTATCCATCCATAAAGGCTTCCGCAGTAAATGCCATAAGGATAATCTCTTTTTTGATTTTTTAGATAATCAATTCCACCCTGATCAAAAGTGATAATTTTTTCTCCGGCGATAACAGGCGCTTTCATTACCCTGTCTTTGCTCCATTGTAACTTTGGAAGATAAAGCTTTTCCCATGAATCCCTGTCTTTTAAAAGATGGTCAACATCAGCAGGAATAGAACCAGCACCAGGTTTCTGCAATACGATAACTCCGTCTCCATTTAGAATTTTTTTAGTGCCATCAGGAAGTTGTTCTATAATTTCGGGTTCAAAAGGCGGCCATAAGCCCAGTATAGGCTTGAAGACATTATACCAGTTAAAATCAAAGCCAAGTGCTTTACCGATTTCAAAATCAGCAGGATTTCCGTCTGCCCATTTTTCCGCAATTTCTTTTTTGATGTATCCACGGGATCCCCATAACTGGAGCGTTTCTTTCCAGAAGCCAAAATGTACCAGCGGCATCCTGTCATAATCCTGGTAATGTAAAATTTTTTGCACTCTTTCCCTGTCTGTCATTCTATCTCCTTTTGAAGTTAAATATATGTTTTCCTGCTTTCAGAAGAATTTTTTTCTCTGGCACAAAGCCCTCTGGCGGTATTAGCACTCCTGAAAGATTTTCAGGGACCTGGACAGAAATTTTAAATAAATCTTTTTTTAATTCCCATGATATAGAAATTTGGCCACCAAAAGTTGGTACAGAGCCCTGTGCTTTTTCAAGATCGAAAAGCTCAGGTTCTATGAGAAACTTTTTGAATCCTGGTTCAAGCGGTTTTACTCCCAGAATATAGGCAGGCAGTATAATTGCCGGCCCTGCGCTCCATCCATGGCATAAGGATGTGTGTCTGTCCCACATTTCCCAGCAACTGGTAGCCCCGAATTCCAGCATAAGTCCCCAGCAATGCCTGATGTAGTTAATTGCTATTTCATATTTCTTTGCCTTCAAAAGAGCAACAAGCGCGTAGAAAGACCAGAACGGGGTATTGATCTTAATAATATCTTCGCCAATGTAATTTCCATAACGACCATGAAGAAACCCGCTTTGAAAATCTCCTGTATTTGGAAGATAATTACCTATTATTCCTGCAATTGCATTCAATGCTGACTCCCTTTGTTCCTTTGTACCTATTTCAAGCAGGTAAAAAAGGAAGTTTTCGTGCTGAGAGAGAATTTCATCAGATGCATCTGATGGTTTTTTTGGACTTCCATTTTTGTATTTTTTGAATGCCCGGTTTTTTCTCGACCAGTAAAATTTTGCAATACTGTTTTTCAAAACTTTTGCTTTCTTTGCATAATTTTTTGCTTCTTCAAAATCTTTGAGGGTTTTTGCTATCTTTTCAGCGTAAATCAATGATTCAAGAAACCAGCCCTGCACAGCGCCATCGGCGCGTAATTCATCCAGACAGGTCCAGTCGACAAAATTCCAGCCTTCTTTAAGATCATAGAACCCGTCTTCAGCAGTGTGGGTCAAAAGCCACTGCATCTGTTTTTTTACACCAGGATATGCCTTTTTCAGTGTTTCAAAATCTCCTGTAAAAAGATAGTATTCCCATACAATCACTGGTATTCTCATTGCCCATGTTGGAAGATTTTTTTTGTATGCCCCAGGGCAGACACCAGGCACCCAGCCTTCTTCTGTGTTACTTGAAGTAATTTCAAGTATTGCCTTTTTTGATAAATCATACGCGCCGAAACAATAATAATTCACAAGAGCTTCAATATGCATATCTCCAATCCATTGGGATCGTTCCCGCCATGGACAATCAGTGTATGCGTCCTCCATGCAAAGGTTTACTGTTCGAGCAGAAATCTTATAAATTTCTTCCAGTAACCTGTCAGAGCACTTGAAAAAACCATTTTTTTCAACCGGATAGATGGCTTCATATCCCTTTATTGATTCTACTGTTATCTCTGTCGGCTTGTCCTGTGGATTGAAAAACCTCACGACCATATATCTGAATCCTCTTGGTTGATTTGTCCTGTACGAAGTTGTGCCGTCTCTCAATAGAATCCTTTGCGCCTGTTTGCAAGACGGAGATTGCCACAGAGTCGCCACTCTGTTATCCCAGAGACACTCGCTTTGAGAAAAATCAACAATTGTTCCGGCTGTTCCTTTTATGCAGAATTCAACATACGCAAGTGTTTCAAATCCAAAATCAAGCACAACGCAAATGGCTGTTTTCGGCTCTAATTGCAAGGAAAACTTCTTCCATTTACAGGGTACTTTAATATCAGGAGAAATAACTACTGGCCGGTCAATGATTTTCGCATGCCACAATGTTTCGGCAATTTTTTCCTTATCAAGAAAATCATCGATGTTTTCTATCTGGCACAGATAAACTCTGAGAATTTTTTCCGGTGCAATCGGCTTTTCCTTTAATAAAGGGATTGGTCTTGGAATCAATCTTTCACCAGGTGCCAGTTTTGTCTGATGTTTCTCAATTGCGTTTTCCCAGCCACTATCATCAAAATCAACCATATACCAGTCTGGTTCCTCCAGCTGTGCGTCAAAGCATTCAGGGAAGAAAATTCCTGAAATAGGTGAGTAAGCATGCGCCAGTTTTGTTTTCCATGTCCTATCTGTGGCAGCAATTGTTCTTCCGTCTGATTCTATTTCGCATATCAGTCCTGGTTCGACTGATTCATATAAATTGGTTTCCTTAAAATAATGCTGAACAAGAAACGCAATGACATTTTCACCTTGCTGCAATTGTACTTTATGGGTGTCATAATATGGATTGGCTGCTTTTCCCCTTGCAGGACCAGATCCGATATATTTTCCGTTGACCCACAATCTATACTTTGAGTCAGCGCAACAGTAGATTGAAGCGATGGCCTTCTTTTGTGACAAAAATTTCTTTCTGAAATAGCAGAATTGAAAGACATCTTCTTTTTCTGAATCATTCCAGATCCAGTACGAATTATTTTCAAACATTTACGCTCCGTTTATTTTTTCTGCTCAATCTTTCTTATAGCCACAGGAAGAAAATCAATAATATCTCCGGCAATCAGGGAATACTGGCCTAATTTTTTTGCCGCAAGGTCACCTGCAAGTCCGTGCAGATATACGCCAATTTTTGCGCTTTCATAAGGAGTAAGCCCCTGAACGATAAGCGAACCAATAATTCCAGAAAGAACATCACCGCTGCCTGCTGTTGCCATTCCAGGATTTCCGGTTTTGTTTATATAAAAGCTTTGGCCATCTGTAACAACTGTTTTATTTCCTTTCAAAACCATAATCACCTTGTATTTCTTTGCAAACTCGATGGCGATATTTTTCCGGTTTTCTTGAATTTGGGCGATTGATAATCCTGTTAAATGAGACATCTCTCCTGGATGAGGCGTGAGAACGAAATTTTTTTCCACCTTTTTAAGGATGTCAAGGTTTTTTGCAAGAAGTTTAAGTCCATCAGCATCTATGACCACAGGTTTTTTTATTTCTGGCAAAAGCTGCCTGAAAAATTCTTCTGTGCCAGATTCTGTAGAAATTCCCGGACCTATAACAACGCCATCTGCGGTCTTTTCAATGAATTCAAGGCACTTTTCAACCGCAAGAATCCCGATGGTTTTTCTTCCGGATTCAGATAGTGGTTTTGTCATTACTTCAGTAAGCTTCACCTCAAAAATATCATTGAGAGATTCAGGAACTCCAGCAGTAACCATACCACAGCCTGTTCTCAAAGCTGAAAGACACGCCAGGCAAACTGCACCTGTCAAGCCGGGAGAACCACCTATGACAAAGAGATGGCCATAAGTACCTTTATGCGTATCTTTTTTTCTTGGGGGTAGATGGAAGCTTTCCATTTTTTGAAATAACGCATAATGCGACTGCAACCGATCTTGTGTGGGATATTGAAACCGATATTGAGTATTCTTCCAGATATTTCTTATCAACAATGACTGATGGCTTTCCTGATCTTGTATGGATTATTCTAATTTTATTGATGTCAGGTGGTTTAAAAAACGAAGATGCTTTTATGAATGCGAATTTAGCGGCAAGACAGCCTGCCATACGAACATCCCTATCTTTATAAGAAGCGCAGTATTCAATCTCAGAGGCCAGAAAAAATCGGCTCAGTTCATCTGGTTTTTCAAGCAGAACTGCAATTTTTTTCGCATCAATACATTCAAAGCCGGCTGATATCATGTGAGGGGTTGGCTGATGACACTGACAAGTTTCTTGCCTTTGCTTGTGCCAAAGACAACCATTCCTTCTTTTGCAGCGTGAATCGTACAATCGGAGCCGATATAAGTTCCAGGCCCGGGAACAAAATGGGTACCTTTCTGCCGCACTATGATATTGCCCGGCTTTACAAACTGGCCTTCAAAAATTTTTACTCCACGGCGTTTGGGATTTGAATCCCTGCCGTTTCCCTGTTTTTTTCTTCCCATATTTTTTATAATATCATAAACTTTGATACCGGTCAAATCCTGTAAGACAGAGAATTTCTCATCTTGCAGGATTTACGCTGCGTGTATAATAAAAAAACAAAACAGAGAGGAAATATGACAAAAAGGGAAAGATATCTCAGAGCATTGAGAAAAGAAAAGGTGGATTGCCTTGTCTGGGCGCCTAATTTTGACTACTGGTTAAAGGTTAATGCTGCTGAAGGTACACTACCAGAAAAATACAGGGGTATGAGCAGAAACGATATTGTAAGAGCTATAGGTGGATACATCTGGAACAGGCAAACAGGAATAAAATCTGTCTATGATAAAAGTGTGGTATTCAAGCACCAGGATACAGAAGAAGGCTCAATAACAGAAATAAGCACCCCAGCTGGCACAGTATGGAATATGTATAAAAAAACTGAAGGAGAACATCGCTCAAAGCATCTTTCAGAGCATTTCATTAAGACACGCGATGACATCCGGGTTATGAAATATATTTCAGAGGCAACATATTTCGAACCTGATTACCAGTCAACCATAAAGGCGCTTGAAGAAACAAAAGATGATGGAGTTGTTCTCAATGGATGTTTTTCAGTGCCTTTTATTCAATTTGCAAAGATTGACGCTGGTTACATCAATGCGTTCTATCTCTGGTTTGATTACAGAGAAGAGGTTGACCAGCTGCTTGATGTTTATTTTAAGAAGTATCTTGAAGCAATTAAAATTCTTGCCGATGGATACGCTGATGTAATTGCGACAGGCGATAATATGGACGGCATAATGATAACCCCGGCGATATTCAAAGAATATG
>JAMWBX010000095.1 GCA_023818725.1 Candidatus Omnitrophota bacterium | reverse complement strand
CTTCCATTGAAGAAGATTTGTATCCTGAAATTCGTCAACAAATATAAAATCAACACTCTCGTCAAAATCATTGAGAACATTCAGTGATTCCGGGTGTTCACATATCAGCGAATATGAAAAGGATTCAAGGTCATTAAAATCCATAACCGAATTCTGCTTTTTAATTTCTTTATATGCTCTGTCGATTTCCTGAAAACAAAAGAATAATGGCTTGCTTATTTCATAATCTTTTGGCCTACCGAGAAAAACCTGAGGATGTGCTTCCTTCAACGCTTCCATGTACTGTAAAAAGCGTTTCAGCTTCATCGGTTTCAGCTCTTTGATAAACCTCTCAGGGTCCCTCTGTTGAAGAAAAAGAAAAACCGCACGCTGGAAGAAAATATAGGCCTGTTCTGGTTCGCAAATAACAAAGTTCGGGTCTATCTGAAAAAGGAAAGAAAACCTCTTGAGCAGGCTTCTACAGAATGAATGAATTGTTGATACTCGCAAAAGAAAGAGCTGGTTTTCGCATCTTATTTTTTCCTCCTCATTATGAAGTCTATTGATAATCCTTTCAAAAATACCCTGCACTATTCTTGCCCTCATCTCACAGGCAGCTTTCTCTGAAAACGTTATTGCCACAATTCTCTTTATTGAATCAATAAAATTTCCTCTCTCTACAAGATCTATAAACTCATTGGTCAACCAATGGGTTTTACCTGTGCCTGCTGAGGCATGAATTATCTTAACCTGTAAATTCAATTCAAACTGATTATTCATTATCTTCTCCGCGCAAAGTACAGTAGTTCGAAAAATCGCACTGATAACAACTCTGGCCCTTTGTATCAAATCTGAAATCACCATCAATCATACTTTTCGCAAGATAGTTAAGACCCCCTTCAAAGTCTTCAAGAAAATTTAAGATATAGGAATACTCTATTTCAAAGCTGTCTTCGTCGAAGTTTAAAGACCACACAAAAACCTTGCTCTTTTCCCCTGAAATTTTGTAATACATCAGCGCATATAAAATAAGCTCAAGATTACCAAGGTCAAGACAAATTCTAGATTCAGGATACTTCTTTTTTACAGATGGAGGCTTTCCACTTTTAAAATCAATTATCTCAAAGATACCATCTTCTGTCTGCTCGACACGGTCAAATTTACCTTTTACCTCCAGATTTCCAATCCTTACACTTACAAGTTTTTCAATATCAAGGATTTTATGCCCGATGTGTTTTTTCAACGCATTCTTGAATGAATCAAAGACAAATACTTTCCTCTTTTCAAGAAGATTCTTAACAAAAGGGGGCATTCTGTAAGCATACTGTGGCGAAACCAGAGAATGCTGCTGCAAAAAACTATTAACCAATTCACAAAATCTTTCATATTGTTGCCCAACACAGGCATCATCCATCTTTTTCCCCTTAAAATCAACTGCTGCTTTTTCTGCGGCTCGATGAAGCAAAATCCCCCAGAATTCCGGAAGTTCTTCAATCTCAGGGGGTTTATAGGGCTCCAGATCTTCAACATATCTCAGGTAAAATTCATACGGACATCTCGCAATCTGATCAAGCTGGCTCACCGTCATATACAAAACCCCATCTCTGACAAACTTTTTTCTAAATTTTTCAATATCAGGTTTGACTGAAAAAATAGTATTTGACCATGAAATATATGAGACCTTACCGAATGGGTATTCATTAATTCCATAAAGCATGATGGACTTGTTTTTTTCTATACCTGAAACTTTTGAAGGGTAGGAAAAAACAATTTTTCTGTGAGATCTCTTCAACCTGTAGATATCAAGCCGTTCTCTCGCAACTTTCATATCGTATGTGGTAAGTCCGATCTCTTCTCTCAGTTTGTCAGGAATAAAAAAGTCTTCAGTCCTGCCTGCCTCAGGAAGAGCATCGTCTGTGGCTCCACCCAAGAACGCAATCTCGGTTTCAATCCCGATTGAATCAAGAATTCCCATAACCTTAACTCCATATCCCTTACTCTTTTCAACTTCAGTTATTTCAAGGGCGCACTTAAACAAACGAATAAAAAATCTTCTGTCTACAGAAATATCGGTCTTTAGGTCAGTAAGCACCTCTGTAAAGGCTCTTTTGCCTTCAGTATCAAATTCTTTCCAGCCCATCTCTTTAAGAGCTTTCATCAATCTATCAGACCATCCGGAAAGAAAATCCTGTTTTACATCCATGATTTTTCTTGCATTTTCAATTTTATTCCAGTTTCCCCAGTTTTTCAGCCAGTTTCTGTCGGGGAAAAATCCTGTACCCTTAAAAAGATCCCTTGTTTGTTTTGAAAATTCTATCGCCTGGTCAAAATCAAAAGAGAAAAAAGGAGAGGTGAATAAGGACATAAGACTTTCCCATGAGTATGGAGAATCAAGCCAGTCAAGGAAATAAATCACAGCGACAATAGATGGATCCCGGCTTAATACATAACCGGGGGTCATACAAAATGGAATTTTCAATCTTGCAAATATCCTGTGAACAATTTCTCTGTAAGAAAGCATCTGTGGAAAAATAACAAGAAAATCTTCCCAGTTAACATTGTCATTTTCACTCATCTCCTTTAATATCATCTCTCCAATGCCTTTTATTTCTTCATCAGGAGAAGCAAAATTGTAAACAATAAAATCTTCGTAATTCTTATTTACTTCATCAATAGTAAGTACAGTATCGACTATGGATTTAAGAAAATCGAGATTGGGTTTGAGAATTATATTTTTGGAGTCAAAGGGCACCTTTTCATCAAACGGATAAACGCAAATGAACCTTTTTGAATTTTCCGCTATTTGCGTAATAAATTTTCTCTGGGGAGGAATAAATTCTATCATACCCTCAAGCAAGACAGTATCAAAAGTGTTTTTACCTAAATAATCAGAAGCAACCGCATAAAGGTCGTCTTCATCTACCAGCATATTTTTCTCAAGATAACCTTGATATTCCTGCATGATAAATAGCGCCATTACTGCAATATCTTTGTTTTCCTGGTATTTCCATGGATACTTCTCTATTTTATCCAGCCAGAATTCAAAATCAGGCTCACTGCAGGATACCTTGAAGTCCTTTATAAAGGATCTCAACCTTACTGACAGAGAAACCGGGTCAATCATTGTCTTTTCAGCCAGATGTGAACAGAGCCTCAGCAATATCAACAACTGTTCTGTGCTGGAAATTAACCTGTACTGTGAATTTTCCTGAACAATCTTTGCTGCAAACGCCTTGAGAGAAAAGCTGACTGGTGGTATTATAGGTCTTTTCTCACAAAGATAAAGCCTTGTTCTGAAATCATCAATTCTCGCCCACCTGGAAGTAAGATGCAGGATTGATGAAAAATCTGTTCTTCCCTGAAAAAATCTTTCAGCAATAAAGGATGTTCGATTCCTAAAATTGAAAGGGAAAATAATCAGTACCCTTTCTGACCCAGGTGATTTTTTATCTGTAGTTTTCATATTCTTTCCAGAAATCAAGCATCAATAGACATCCTTCAAACCGCTTCATTGCCACCATAAATTTCTTGCACGGTTTCATCTAAACCTTCTGATTCAAAACTTCAATCATGGAGGACTGACAATTAAATCTCGCAATTTTAACAAATTTTCAGTGACAACGTCTTTAAAAATTTCTCCTACAGGTTTTTCCTTTATTGGCTTCATCTTTAATATCATTGCAATCAGAACAATGTGAAATACACCAACAAGAAGAAAAAGGAGCTGGTATATACCATAGCCATAAAATGAAATATTTCTATGACTTTCAATAATCCTTCCGCTGATTGGAGGAATAATCAAAGCGGGAAGCTGTCCTCCAAAAATCACTAGATACGAAAAAAATGCCACGCGATTTTTTTCAGGTGCGATCAAAAACCTTCTTGTTGTATCTCCCATCAACTGACCGCCACCGGCAATGCCACCAAAAAGAGAAAGGAATATAAGCGCCTTTTTTGCTCCGTCTGCAGGAAAAAGATGAACATGGGCGATCATCAAACACCAGAGCATACCAAGAATAAATGAAAAAAGCAAAACAAACCTGCTTCCTCTGAAGTCATTAACTTTTCCCCAGATAAAAGCGAGAGCACCCATGCCAAGAATTGAAAGAGAACTTAAAAATACGCAAAATGATGAGGGCAAGTTCAGCTCCATTTTATAAAAGGGCATCATAAAAGGCGCAATTATATATGAGATAATATTCCAGATAAAGTAAAAGCAAAAGTACAATCTTCTTTCACGATCAGAAAAAACATCACGGAAAATAAGCGCTGGTTTTTCCTGTTGTTTTTTTTCAGGTAGGGAATCAGGCATTCGAACATAAAAATAGCTGACCGGCCATATTATAGAGAAAAGAGGCACAGCAAGCATTATATAAAAAAATTGAGAAAAAGATGGATCCGGGCCCAAAAGATAAGAGGATAATCTCAAAAACAAAAAGCCAACAATGGTTGAAGTAAATCTCAGCGTACCCAAAAATCTACCTCTTTCACTTTCATCAACCCATAACTGCACAACAGGAAACCATGCAAGCGTTGAAACCTGGGAGCTAGCCCAGTACAGAAAAGAAAAAATCGCATAATAAACAACCGCCGGGTGGTAACCTATTTTTTCCGCAAGCAGAAAAAGCGGAAGAAGCAAAAAACCAAGTAGCACAAGAATGCATGAATTAGGTCTCAAAATCCTGTTGAAATTTTTTTCAACCCAGGAAACTATAAAAAAAGAAGCTATACCTACAATAAATGGAATAATCGAAAGAAAACCAAGAAGTCCCTCTTTTACACCGATTTTGAGCAAAAACAAAGTAAGAACACCATTAAAAGCTACTGTGTAATAGGTGTTACCCGCAATCTGACCAACAAAAAAGATATTTTTTTCAGTACTTGTGAGCAAAGAAAAATCCTTTTTATTAAACAATTATACAACAAAAACCTATTATGTTGGTTATGGAGGACTTGCTATGATATCCCGAATTTTCATCAAACCTTCTGTCATTGAATCCTTAAGTAACTCTAAAATTGGTTTTTCTTTTAATGGTCTCATTCGAATAATTGTATGCAAAAGCACCAGATAAAAAAGACCGGCAATAATCATCACAGTTTGATAGATCCCGTATATTCCGGCATGAAATCCTCTGTTTCTCTGAATCAAATACCCTGCAAGTGGAGATGCGATTACTAACGGTATTTGCGCACCAAATACCTGAACATAAGCAAAATATGAAAGCTTGTTTTTTTCAGGAGATAGAGTCATTCTTCTTGTTGTGTCTCCCATCAATTGTCCAGAAAAAGCTACCCCTCCGAGAAAAGACAGCATGATCAAAAGACTCTTCATCCACTGAATTGAAAATAGATGTATGTGAGCAAGAAAAAACATATGTAACACTGCCAGAGAACATGAAATAAACAGAACATATCTACTTCCTCTTCCATCAACAATTTTGCCCCAGACAAAAGCAGCAAATCCATAACCAAGTGTGTTTGCAGAAACAAGCTTAACGCAGAAAGAACTGCTCAATCCAAGCTCGGTACTGTAAAAAGGTATCAAAAACGGACCTGAAATTCCTGTGATAAAAGTCCACATGGCAAGAAATTTAAAGTAGATTCTATGGTCAATATTGCGTAAAATGTTAGTAAAATCACTTAAAAGGCCAATTTTTCCCTTTGTTTTTTCTATTTTAATTTCTGGAATCTTAGCACGCGAAAGAAAATACGGGAAAAAAAACGAAGCCCCCACTATAAGCAATAATACACAGAAAAATCTGAAAAAATCTGGTTCTGATCCAAGAATTTTCGATGAAATTTGAAGAAATGAATAACCGATAAGAGTCAAAGAAATTCTTAGAATCCCCAAAAATAACCCCCTTTCTTCGCAGGGAATTACTG
>JAMWBX010000094.1 GCA_023818725.1 Candidatus Omnitrophota bacterium | reverse complement strand
TTCGCGTGTAATACGGTGCTGCTGGCACTTATGGCTTATCATCCAGCGACAAAAAGCCAATGGGCAAGAAAACTTTTTCTCAGATGGGTTGAATATGGAATAAAAAATTTTGCTGACAGAAAATACGGGCCGAGAATAACAGAACTTTTTATTGAACCGCTTGCATATGCATATTTTCTTACCGGAAAAAAAGATTATCTTATTAAGAGTTTGTGGCATCTTGAACTTTTCTTAAGGGGATGGAATGACCTGCAATGGCTTTCAGGAATTGCCACTCTTACGACAAAAAATTATGCAAGAGTATACAGAGGGCTTATCCATTTTCTCTATGCCTGCAAAATGGCAAAACTTCTTTCAAAACTTGACAGAATCGTCACAAAAAATAATATAAATCTTACAAAATTGGGTAAAAATGAAGATTGTTGAAATAAGTGGTTTGATCGAAGAAGGAATGTGGAATTACGGAGACGAACTTGGTGAACCAATTTTTGCTGGACCAAGAATAACTGAACTTGCATCTGTGGAAAAAAATGGATTCAGCGCACACAGAATAGAATTTTCAATCCTTACAGGAACCTATCTTGAAACAGGAGCGCACCTTCTGAAAAATGTAAAAACCATTGATTGTATCGACCCGAAAGATTTATTTCTGCCTGCAAGTATCATTAAACTGGACAAACCACCTGAAAGTCACATAACAAAACATGAGCTTATAAGATCCGGAGTAAAGGTAAAAAAGGGTGATTGTCTTATTATTTTTACCGGGTGGTACAGGATGTGGAACAGGAAAAACTTTGTCCTTGATTGCCCGCACTTTGACTCTGATTGTATGGACTGGATTGTTTCAAAAAAAGTAAAGATTCTTGCTTCTGATACGCCCTGCTATGATGATATTCAGGATCCTGTAGACTCAAAAACATTGCCTCAGTTAAGAAAATTGTATTTAAACGGAGCAATGGCGCTTGCGCCTGTTGTGAATGGCGATAAAATAAGACAGGCCAGAGCAAAAATCATTATTCTCCCACTGAAAGTAAAATCTTTAAGCGCAAGCCCTGCAAGGGCGGTTGTTATCTATAGATAAGGGGGATATATGAAAAAACGCTTGTCCTGGGGCATTATAAGCACAGGCAGAATTGCTGGAGTTTTCGCCGAAGGTCTTATGAAATCAGAAACAGGCAAACCTGTAGCGGTTGCAAGCAGAGACATTAAAAAAGCACAGGAATTTGCTGAAAAATTCAATGTGCTAAAAGCATACGGAAGTTATGAAGATTTGCTCGCTGATCATTCCGTGGAAGCAGTTTATATAGCAACTCCACATCCTTTGCATGCTGAGTGGGCAATAAAGGCAGCTGAAGCAAGAAAGCATATCCTTTGTGAAAAACCAATCGGCATCAACCATGCAGAGGCAATGGCAATAATTGAAGCGGCTGCTGAAAATGATGTTTTCTTGATGGAAGCATTTATGTACAGATGCCATCCACAGACAGAAAAACTTGTAGAACTGATAAGGGAAAATATCATTGGAGATGTAAGGGTGATACAGGCAACATTCAGTTTTCACGCATCCTTTAACCCTGAAAGCCGGCTTTATAATAACAGCCTTGGCGGTGGCGGAATACTTGATGTTGGCTGCTACTGTACATCTATGGCTCGGCTTGTCGCTGGTGTTGCTACTGGCGGCGAAATCGCTGAACCCATTGAATTGAGCGGTTATGGCCACATTGGCAGCACAGGCGTGGATGAATGGGCAATAGCAGCAGTTAAATTTCCCGACGATATCGTTGCTCAGCTTTCAACAGGTGTTGGTCTCGCTCAGGAAAATGTGGTTCGGATATTCGGGACAAAGGGCTATATTTTAATCCCTTCTCCCTGGATTATTTCCAGACAGGGAGGAGAGTCAAAAATTATTGTCCAGATTTATGGCGAACCTGAAGCAAGAGAGATTGTTGTAAAAACTGATAAGTGGCTGTATAGCATAGAAGCAGACACAGTAGCGGAAAATATAGAAAACAGGCAGGCGAAATTTCCTGCTATGAGCTGGCAGGACACACTTGGAAATATGAAAACACTGGATACATGGAGACAGAGCATCGGGGTTGTTTATGAGAAAGAAAAGCCGGAAAAGATGGTTTTTACAGTCGCTGGTCGTCCTCTTCAGCCAGGGATAAAATCAAAAATGAAATATGGCGAAATAAAAGGTCTGGATAAAAAGGTATCAAAAGTATTTATGGGCGCTGATAATCAGTTAACCTTTCCACACGCAGCAGTTATGTTTGATGACTTTGTGGAAAGAGGAGGCAACGCTTTTGATACTGCCTTTGTTTATGGCGGCGGAATTTGTGAAAAAATGCTGGGTCAATGGATAAAAGCAAGAAACATCCGCAAAGATGTCATAATTCTTGATAAAGGCGCGCATACTCCTTTGTGCAACCCGCAGGATATGACAAAGCAACTTCTCGTAAGCCTTGAAAGGCTTCAGACTGACTACATTGACATTTATCTTTTGCACAGGGATAATCCTGACATACCTGCCGGTGAATTTGTGGACGCATTGAATGAACATAAAAGGGCAGGCAGAATAAAGATTTTTGGAGGATCAAACTGGACTCTTGAAAGGGTGCAAGAAGCAAATGAGTATGCAAGAAAGAAAAATCTGGAGGGCTTTTCTGTTATAAGCAATAACTTTTCTCTCGCAAGAATGCTTCATCCAATCTGGCCGGGGGTTATCTCAAGTTCTGATATAGAGTCAAGAAAATGGTTTGAAAAAACTCAGATGACACTTATTTCATGGTCAAGCCAGGCAAGAGGATTTTTCACTGGAAGATATACTCCTGAAGACCAGAGCGACCCCCAGATGGTAAGATGCTGGTATAGCGAAGACAACTTCAAGCGTCTTGAAAGGGTAAAAGAACTTGCCAGAAAACTCAATGTACCATCAACTGCTATAGCCCTTGCATATGTACTATGCCAGAAGTTTCCTGTTTTTGCGATTATCGGCCCAAGAACACTGATGGAAACAAGGTCCTCCCTTGCAGGGCTGGATATTGAGCTAACAGAACAACAAATGAGGTGGTTAAATCTTGAAGAATAAGAATATTCTTATATGTCTTTTTTTTCTTGTTGCGGCTTTTGTTTTTGCTGAGAAAACCTCTTTCTATCTATGGCTTGAACCCGAGTGGTTCGATGGCGTTAAAGGACATTTCTCATACTGGCCAGGCCCTGAATATTCAAAAAAAGCGACCGGTTTCTGGGCTATCGCCGGACCAGGGATATCTGCTGAATGGTCTCAGGGAGGAGAGAGTGAATGGAATTCAATAGCAGCAGGTTCTGATGAAACATCTGCTGAATGCACAAGGTCCATCTATTTACCAGCAGAAGGCAAATACAGAATCTGGGTAAGGTATGTTGACCACAGAGACGCGGAAGAACCATTTAGCATTGCGATTGAAAAAAACAAAAAAATAATATTACAGGAAAATCTTGGAACAAAACCCGTGGTACCAAAAAATGACGAATATCAGCTTTACTGGGGTTTTTCTTTTGGCTGGGACTTCATTGAATGCCGTTTGCCTGAAGGAGAAGCAATACTAAAACTTATAATAAACAAGCCTGCTGATGCCTGGAGACAGATTGATGCTATTTGTATTACCGATGATACGCAATGGAAGCCCGTATTCAGAGAAAAACCGGATTTTTTATATTTTTCCTCGTTCAACATTGACGCTCATATTTCCGTACGTGGCTCAGCAAAAAATCTGCCAATTGGCTCAATATGGAAAAGAAATTTTATTGGTGGTAAAGATTTTTCAATGTGGACCGGAATTTCAACAAATAAGAACTGGTGGAACGCTCAGGATATAAACACACTAAACCTTTATGATGTGCTTTTTGAAAATGGTTGTAATAGTGACATCAAAGGGGAATTTCAAAAGCAATTTTCTGGAAGAAAGGATATTCCGATAATTTCGTGGACCAATCTTTTACCTGGTATATATCTTGGAGAAAGCCCGGATCTATCCCCTGACAGTCCATTGAGAATATGGCTAGAGAAAACAGGTACTCCATTTTATATCCTTACCAATTACGCAAATCCAAAATATGATGAAAAAACAGGCCCTGCTACATATGAAGCATTGACAGGGCGTCTCGCAAAGCAATTCCTTGGATACATCCATGGCGAAACCGTAGGAACAGTAGGGGTTTCTGGTGGTGAGGGAAAACTTGCAAATGATAGGAGAACCCATCTTGAAAAATGGGGAGAAAATCTTGTAAAAAGCCAGACAGAACAATGGAGTAAGTTTTACAGAACAAATGTATCTTTTGATCATTTCAGAAAAAGTATTCCCTGCCTTTCATGCGAAAGCATAGCGCTTGTCCACAAGTTTTTTGACCTTGGCCTTGATATTGTTGGTTATGAGCTTGATGCTACAAATTATCATGCGCCAATGAGAATTGCTTTTGTAAGGGGTGCTGCTAGACAGTATGGCAAATCATGGATCAATTATGCAAGCGGAAACTGGGGTGACGCCTGCAATTATTTTACGCAGGAGCCGATTGTTCCAAGGGGAGCAAAATCCTGGTTTCACAGCAAGTATGCGATAACAGACGGAGTAAGCATCAGCTGGTACAGAAGATTTTATTACCTGAACTATCTTTCTGGCGCAAGTGCGATTTACTGGGAACAATCCCTGACAAACCAATGGATCAAGCCAGGTCCAGGAACTCACCCTGTTCAATTAAGCCCTTTTGGAAGGGCAACTGTTGATTTTCAATCGTTTGTAAACCGATTACCTGACAGAGGGGAACCATATACGCCAGTTGCATTTTTGCTCAGCTACGGGCATGGATATGAAAATGTAAACTATACCTGCAAAATGCTGAATGTTTTTCTTCAGGACAAAAATGATATTGAGTTAAGGGAACTTTTCAATGTGGCATGGTTTCCAGCGCCTGTTGTGGAAGGAATGCCACAGACCCCTGATGTCCAGAGCATGCCTTCAGGGGTTTTCGGAAATATCTTTGATGTCCTTGTAGACAGACCAGCAAGAGCACAAGCAATAATGAGTTATCCTGTGGTATGGGCTGCCGGGGATGTTAATCTTGATGGCGCATGGATTCCGGTAATCGAGGATTATCTAAAAATGGGCGGTACTCTGGTATTAAACATTGAGGCAATAAGGAAAAACCCTGCTGTTGAAAGATTTGCTGGATTGAAGAGTTCTGACAGGACAAAAATTTTTGATAGATGGTCTTTTGACGAAAAAAACTATTACCCGGCCGTGCCTTACTCTGCCTATATTATTTCTTTAATCACTGCGCAGCCGATTGCATACGCGGAGAAAGATGTGCCGATCATCACAAAGAATCGCTATGGCGATGGATCTGTAATTGTTACGCTTGTTCCTCATATGACAGGAATGGATGAAAGAGCGCATCCTGCACTACCGTTTTTAATGAACGCTATTACCCGAGACTTATTGCCTTTTGAACTATATAAAGACGGGAAAAAATGCAGGGGAGAGGTTATGTACCAGATTAACAAAACAAAAAATGGATGGATTGTTGCCTTATTCAATAATCAGGGCATTGACAAAACACAAAATGGTATTGCAAGGGTGGACAGACGAAAATATGTTGAACTTGAAATTCGCACAACCATGAATGTAAAATCAGCAAAAGAATATACATCATTGCGCGATTTAAATATAGAAAAAAACTCAAAACTTTCACTTGTTAAACTAACCATAGAACCAGGTGATGTCCAGGTTGTTTATTTTGAAACAGAATGAGTAAGTTTTCTTTTTCCCGGAATCATTAGCTGAATTTTTTTGTTTTTCAACCTTGCGATAATCTTGATTTTGTTTTTGCTTTCTGCCTTTATCTCTATCTTTTCTCCTTCCTTTTTTATCTTTACATTCACCGGCCCAACCGGGGTTGATAT
>JAMWBX010000093.1 GCA_023818725.1 Candidatus Omnitrophota bacterium | reverse complement strand
AAAATATCAATAAGGTCGGTTGCGCCAAAAATCCCAACAAGAAGATTCTTTATTGAATGCACCATCTCGGCTGTGGCAAGGCCTATTGCCGCAAGTTGTTCGCTGTGGAGTTTTTCCTCCCGCGCAACAAGCAGTCGAAGAGATATTACAACAAGGTCACCAAGAAACCTGAATATCACGAGGTCTTCCTCAGTAAATTCTGGCTTTCCAGCAGAAGTTCGCGAGATACTGAAAATACCGCATACAGAATTTTCAAATATCAGTGGGATTATAATTGATGATGTAATTAAGGCGCCACTCTGGCTTTTGAACCTTCTGTCTTTTTTCACCGGGCCGTTCAAAATGAGAGGTTTTTTGTTGGTGGCAACCCAGTAACTGATATTCTGTTTCTGGGCGACCGGATGACTTATTATGATATCTTCCGGTATTCCAGTTCCAGCAACAAGATGTAATTGTTCTGTCTTTTCATCCCGCAAAAAAATTGACGCCCTATCAGCATCAAATTCCTCAGCAGCGACCTTTGAAATAAGAAAAAGGAGATGTTCTGAATTTCGCGCATTCACAACCTTTTCATTAACCTTGATAAAAAAATTCTTCAGTTTCTCTGGAATTTGCATCGTCTTTTCTGACATTTTAGCCTTTTTTAATTTTCTTGCGGGATAGGTCTGACTTTCTTTTCTTTTAAATATGCGGTCAATGCTTCATCAATCACCTGTTTGATGTCCTTTCTATCCCAGTATGAAATGGCTTTTACTTTCTCAAGATACTCTTCCCTTACTATGAATGTGGCTCTAATCCAGCCCTCTTTCAGACCGAGTTTTGTTTTTGGAATATCATATCTTTTCTGAACCAGGGGTGTGCGGGCTGTTTCTCCTTTCACCTGTTTTCTGCTATCTTTTATCCAGCTTAACGGATCTGAACCCAGCCTTGTTTGTTTTTTCGCATCCATTTTTTCCCCTTTTTTTATAACTCCTGCTTTTCAAGTATTTCCCTGCTTAAATTGAAGTAATCCTCGGAACCGTAGCAATCGGGTTTGTATTCATAGATTGTCTTACCGAAACTGGGAGCCTCAGCAAGGGAAATATTCTCCCTTATCAGGGTTTTGAAAAATTGTTCTCCAAAGTATTCTCTTATTCTCTCCACAACCTCCCTGTTGAGCCTTTTTCTTCCATCAAATCTTGTTCCTATAATACCGGAAATCTTTATTTCATTATTTAATCTCTTGCGAACGATTTCTACGGTCTCGAGAAGCTTACTGATTCCCTGAAGCGCAAGAAATTCGGTTTGAAGTGGAATATAAATTTCGTCTGCGGTTGTAAGAGCATTGAGAGTCAAAAGGCCCAAACTCGGTGGACAGTCAATAAAAACAAAGTCAAAACCATCCACTGAAGCCAGACATTCTTTCAAAAGGAATTCCCTGCCTGCGATGCCTCCAAACTCAAGATCAGCGCCTGAAAGATCAAGGGAAGATGGCAGAACAAAAAACTCGCCTGAATATCTCGAATGAGCCGAAAAAGGAAGGGAGACATCGATCAAACGGGGAATAATAACCTGCGTCGCTTCAGAATCACCCCTGAAAACATGATATATTGTCTTATCAAGCTCGTGCGCCTTGATTCCCACACTGTATGTAAGATGCGCCTGAGGATCAAGGTCAATGAGAAGCACCCTTTTCTTTAACAGACATAGGCCAGCACCGATATTAACTGCAGATGTTGTCTTTCCAACCCCGCCTTTCTGATTGATTATGGCTATTCGCTTCACGGTCTTCAGCAAATCAACTATGTAAACCCTGTTTACATATTAAACCAAAAAACAAAAAAAGTCAATACCCTTCCCATTAATCCTTTTTTTAAAGAAAAATCAGGGGGATAAAATCGCCCTGTGAAACCTTTTATAAAGGGGAAGAGAAGGAAAAAAAGGAGATAACACTAAATACAAAAAACAGTTTTGTTCCCGCAGTCGAAATTTCATAATACAAAATTCTGTGATAGAATAATACTTAAAAAAGGGAGGGGTATGATTGAAGAAAAAATCTCTGTCAGAGCAAGGGGAATAAAACCATCAAGCACGCTTGCTGTAAATAAAAAGGCAGCTGAGCTTGCTGCCGCTGGAGAAAAGGTTATCAATCTTTCTGTTGGAGAACCTGATTTTGATACACCTGATCACATAAAACAGGCGTGCATCAAGGCGATAAACGATGGTTTCACAAAATACACTGACAGTTCTGGCATCAAACCCTTAAGACAGGCAATATGCGAAAAATTCAAGATGGATAATGGCCTCGATTATGAGCCTGACCAGATAGTTGTTTCATGCGGAGCAAAGCATAGCCTGTTTAATGTAATGATTGCTATCTGCGATGAAGACGACGAAATAATTATTCCAGCACCTTACTGGGTTAGCTACCCGGAAATGGTGAAGCTTGCCGGCGGTAAATGCATATTTTGCAGATTTAATAGCGATTACAAAATAGACATTGAACATCTCAAATCCATTATTACAAAAAAAACAAAGGCTTTGATTCTAAACAGTCCTGCAAATCCGACAGGAATCGTATACACGAAAGAAGAACTTGAAAAAATCGCTGAAATTGCCTGTGAAAACAACATTATTGTGATCTCCGATGAAGTATACGAAAAACTTGTTTATGATGGAAAAAAACATATTAGCATCGCATCTCTGAATGACGAGATAAAAAAATTGACTGTCGTGGTAAATGGCGTATCAAAAACATACGCGATGACAGGATGGCGAATAGGATATCTTGCGACTGAAATTCCACTTGCGAAAGCAATAGCAAATATCCAGAGTCAGACAACATCAAATCCAACATCATTTGTTCAAAAAGCAGCGATGGAAGCCATACTGGCCGATCAGGCGCCTGTTAGAAAAATGGTTGAAGAGTTTGAAAAGAGAAGAAACTACATTATCAAAAATATTTCACCTTTTATCCGATACTGCAGACCTGACGGAGCATTCTATCTTTTTCTGAAAATCGGGCAGATGACATCAACGGAACTTGCTCAAAAACTTCTCACTGAAGAAAAACTTGCCACTGTGCCTGGCGATGATTTTGGCGCTGAAGGATATATAAGAATTTCTTTTGCCTGCAGTATGGAAAACATAAAAGAAGCAATAAGCCGGTTGAACCGTTTTGCTGAAAGAATAAGAAAATGAAAATATTGATGACAATAGTGGCGTTATTTCTGTTTTCTATTAGTAGTGCATCCTCTCAGGAAACAGGCATTGACCTGAATTACAAATTTCCTGAACTTGAAAATCTTGTCTACAGGGTCAGTATTAGCGGAACTGCCGGCTGGGCGTCTTTTGACGAAAAACCGATGAATTTCAAATTAAAAGCGGATTTTCTTATGGAAATGCTGAATCTTGGTGAAATCGAGGGACTGTATCAGATAAAAATGTCTACGAGGAAATCAAAGATGCTTGTTAATGATGAGATATTTTAAGACACGACAGGTTCTGAAACCGCACTTTCACTTTTCATCCCGCGGATACTGCTCCAGATTGATAAGAAAGGCAACATTCATAGGACAACAATTCTCAAATCAGGTATGCTTGACTTTGTGCCTTTTTTGAGTTTATTTCCCTGCTTTCCTGATACCCTGACGGCTGGAAAAAGATGGACGCAAAAAATTGAATCGTTTAAACTACCATCAGCAAAGATTCCTCAGCTTCAGTTCACATACATCTATGAAGGAAAATCAAAAGGTCTCGAAAAGATAAGATTGCTGTCAAATCAGGCTATAAATCAGGTGCTGAAAGAAAAAGATATTGAGGCAAAAATAACAGGCAAAAATTCATCCGATGGAGAAATTCTATTTGATGCGAAAAATGGAACCCTTAATCGTGCCACAGGCAAACTGAATCTTGATGTCAATTACATATTTCAGGTCCCAGACCCGGACAAAAAGGGGAAATTTCTGCCTGTACCGATGAGAATAATGGTGAATTTAAATTTCCTGTTCAGTCTTGTCAAGTGATAAATCCCATTTTTCACAAAATTTCAGATATCAGTTCCGGCTCATCTCCCTGAAGTTGTGCATTTCGTATCAAACTGAAGAAAACTCCAAGCATTGCGAGAGCAACTATGAGGGAAGAACCACCATAACTAAAAAATGGTAGCGTCGTACCCTTGGGTGGCAAAATCTTTATTGTTACTCCGACATGAATAAAAATTTGGATTCCAAAGTACATGCTAATCCCAAACGCAAGATATCTTCCGAAAACATCTTTGATCCGCCTGCTCATCCACATCGCAGTAAAAATTATCACACCAAATGAAACAAGAACAAATACGGCTCCAGCAAAGCCGAATTCCTCGCCAATAACGGCAAATACATAATCCTTGTGTGCTTCTGGCAGAAATTCCATCTTTTGCCTTCCCCTGCCCAGGCCAACTCCCAAAAGTCCACCTGAGCCAATCGAAATAAGCGACTGAATAACATGATACCCCACACCAAGTGGATCCTTTTCAGGCCATAGAAAAGCGACAATCCTTTTCCACATATATGGCTTGTTAAAAATCAAGTAAACAGCCGCAGGTACAGATGAAAACAATGCTCCGGCAACAATATACCAGTTAATTCCCGCAACAATGAGAAAACCCATCACATATGCAAAAATTGTCACAGTGCTGCCAAAATCTGGCTCCAGCAATAATAATGACATCATCACACCCGTTATTACAAACGGGATGATGAAGACCTTTTTGCTTTTTTTCTCTTCTTCATATCTGGCAAAAAAATGCGCAAGATATATAATCAGCGCGAACTTTGCGAGTTCTGATGGTTGAAAATTGAAAAACTTGAAATTTATCGATCTTTTTGCACCCTTGACTTCTGTTCCGATAAAAAGTGTAAGTATCAAAAAAAACACAGAAACAATAACAAGTAATTTGGCAATCTTCCGCAGTTTTTCATAATGAAGATTTCTAAAACAGTAAAATAGCATTAACCCCGGAATAAGAAAAAGGCAGTGCTTCTTGAAATAATAAAATGGGTCACCGGTGTGCTGAAGCGCATATGGAGAACTTGAACTCAAGACCATTGCAGCACCAAATATTATAAGCAACGTTGAAAAAATAAGGCATTTATAGTAGATTCTTAACCGCTGTCTTGAAGACATCCCCGCGCTCCGCGTAACTGGTAAACATATCGAAAGAAGAACAACCCGGAGATAGAAGAACAATGTCTCCGGGTTTACCCTCTTCAAGAGCAATCTTTACCACTTGTTCAAAGTTTTTCATTTCTCTCATCTCTATTTTTGTTCCAGCCAGTTCGCTCGCGATTCTTTTAGAAGCCTCGCCAATGAGAAATATCATTTTCACTCTATTTTTGAGAAACAAAGCAATAGGTTTGAAAGAGATGCCTTTATCCTTGCCGCCCAGTATCAAGATTATGTTGTTTCTTTCAGGAAAACTTTCAAGTGCTCTGCAAACCGCATCGACATTTGTTGCCTTTGAATCATCAATAAATGTAATACCTTTAACTGTAGCAACCGTTTCCAATCTATGACAACAGGGAACAAAGTCAGCCAGCGCCATTGATAAAAATTTTTCCGATATACCGACTACTTCCATAACTCCTGCAGCAGCCATAATGTTTTCAAGATTATGGATACCCTTTAGACGGCTTTTTTCAAACTGGTCGATTGAGAATAATTTCTTTTGTCTGAAAAATACAAAGCCTCCTGATAAGAAAATCCCATCGATATTTCTACGGCTTGAAAAAAATATTCTGTTGCATTTTAAATCCCCGGCGATCCGGTTGCACCAGGCATCTTCATAGTTCATAATTGCCCAGTCATCCTCCAGTGAATTGGCAAATAGTTTTCTTTTTGCTTCAACATATTGAAAAAGGCCTGGATAATAGTCGAGATGGTCTTCAGCTATATTCAAAATTACCCCAATGTAAGCACGGA
>JAMWBX010000092.1 GCA_023818725.1 Candidatus Omnitrophota bacterium | reverse complement strand
ATCTTTATCAATGTCTTCTGCCTCGACAATCACAATTTCCGGGATTTCATACGGATGTAAGTCCTTTATTCTTTTTTTCAGTTTTGAAAGCATTGTTTTTTCAGTTTTCAAGATACACAAACACTCTTTTGATTTTTCAATTTTATTTTTCCACCAGTAGAAACTTATTATGCCATCTACAATCTGGCAGCATGCTGTAAGATTCTCATTTATCAATGTCTTACAGATTTTCTGGCCTGTTTTTCTTTCAGGAAAAGTTGTGAACAAAACAAGGTATCTTTTCACTCAAAACTCTCTGCATATTTTATCAAGTGTATCAGCGATTTTTTCTGCTTCCATCTTAACCAAAATTTCAATAACAACTGCCCTTTCAAGAATCTTTTTGCTCTTTTTAAAAGACCTTCTTGTTTTTACACTCTGAATGTTTGCAAAAAAGTGCCAGTAATTCAGAATGCCGGGATTGATGCCGTTTGCCTTCATTTTGTCTTTGAACTTTTCTGCCTTTTTTTCATCAGGCAAGAAAAATGCAAGAAATGTAGCAATTTCACCCTGGCTGTCATTGTGCTTTCTGAATGAGATAAAATCGTATTTTTCAAGCGCCTGCTTTATCAGCGCCTTATTTCTTTTATGGGTTTCAATGATAGATGGAAGTTTTTTTAGCTGGGCGATACCTAAAGCCGCCTGAATCTCATTCATCCTGAAGTTTGTTCCTTTACGCATCCTTTCTTCAACTCCGCGGGCAAGGTCTGTCCTGTGAGGATGGCCATGGTCGTGATACCAGTCAGCCTGCCGATAAAGATTTTCATCATCAGTAACAACCATTCCGCCCTCGCCTGTTGTAAGGACCTTGACATAGTCAAAACTGAAGCAACCGTATTTCCCGAATGTGCCGAGCTTTTTCCCCTGATATTGAGCGCCTGTTGCCTGGCAGGCGTCTTCAACAACAGGAATGCCGGCAGACTGTGAAACCTCCATTATCGAAGCCATATCGCAGGCGCTTCCCATCATATGAACAGGCAAAATTGCGGATGTCTTTTTGCTGATTTGAGATTTAATATCTTCAACAGAGATATTTAAGCTTTCATCTATATCGCAAAGAACTGGCTTCAGTCCTGCTTCTTCAATGGATTCTATGGTCGCAACAAAGGTGAAACAGGGTGTCAAAACCTCTGTTTTTTTCGATAGATTAAGCCCCTCAAGAGCTGTTTTTAATGCCGCTGTGCCGCTGCTTACGCCAAGCGCATATTTTGCACCAAGAAATTGCGCAAATTCTTTTTCAAATTGGGCTGTTAAAAAAACTCCCTGTCTCTGGGTGTCAAAACCATATCTGAAAAGAACCCCTCTTTTCAAAACCTCTGCAACCTTTTGAATTTCTTCTTCTCCAAAAACTTCCCTTCCTGGCATTTTTACTCCTTTCGGTCATAATGCTGATTGGTAGATTTTTATAATATCCTGTTTTGAAAGACAAACCGGGTGGTTTTCAAGCGGCACCTTAACCAGCATTGCTCCTTCAACAAGCTGTTCAATGGAGCCTTCAGAGATACCTAATTCTTTCAAAGATTGCGGAATCCCGAGGGATTTTTCAAATTCTTTTAATTCACTTATAAATTCTTCTGCCTGTATCTTTTTTCCTGTTAGAAAAAATCCTAACTCCTCCATAGATCTCTGTGTTTCAGGCAAACTTGATTGAAGCACATATGGAAGCAAAACTGCATTGCCTGTGCCATGCGAAATTCCGAAAAGACCGCCAAGAGGGTATGAAAGAGAGTGCACAGCCGTAACACCGGCATTTGCAAGGCCCAACCCTGCGAGAAAACTTGCATAGAGCATCTTTTCCCGCGCCTCAATATCCTGTCCATTCTCAAATGCCAAAGGCAGATTTTCCCAGATAAGCTTCATTGCGGTCATTGAAACAGGTTTTGTGATAAAACTTGCTTTTTTTGAGAGATAACTTTCTATTGCGTGGCAGAAAGCATCCATGCCGGTTGACGCAGTGACGCTTTTCGGTAAACTGACGGTCAAAAGGGGATCAAGAATTGCTGCCTCTGGATAAAGATATTTGCTATTTATTCCACCTTTTTTCTTCTCCTTTGCCCTTATAAAAACAGCAGTAAATGTCACCTCGCTTCCGGTTCCCGCGGTTGTTGGAATCATAATTTTAGCAACAGATGGAAACCTGAGTTTATCGATGCCCTGATAATCCTCTATGGAACCCATATTTTTTATCAATCCTGCCACTGCCTTTGCTGTGTCAAGGGCGCTTCCACCGCCAATTCCTATAACAAGGTCGCAGTTGTGTTTTCTCGCGATAGCAACACACTCATTGCCGATATCTGTGGTTGGTTCAGAACAAATCTGGTCGTAGATGACTGCTTTTATATTCTGTTGTTCAAGAAGCCTGATTGTTTTTTCCTTTATGTCTGTTTTCTCTGACAGAAATTTATCAATAACCACAAATGCTTGTGAGCCATTGAGTTTTTTTGAAACTTCTCCGAGTTTTTCAAAACTATTTTTGCCCGCAAAAACCTCTGGATTGCAAGTGAATTTAAATTGTATCATAGCATAAATTTTATCCGATTTTGTTCTTTGTGTCAAAGTTTCAAAGCATTTTCAACCAGGCTATTCAAATCTTCAAACATCTTCGCCCAGGACTGCCTGCTGTACTTAAAACCCTGTGCAGGGGCAAAAGGCAGCGCTTCAACAGTAGCAGGAAAGGAAAATTTCAGTTGCGCCATCTTTCTAAAAAAGGATGTCCAGTTAACAAGTCCCCTGCCCGGCGGAATATGAAGGTCTCTATCCCCAGGGTTATCCTGGATATGAAAAGCCGAGATATCGTCTTTGATTGAATCAAAAAACTTCTCAGGTCCATCGGGCCCATAAGTAATGAATGAATGACCTGTATCAAGGCAGAAACCAAAATTTTTAGAGGCGCATTTCTCCCTGAAAACCTTAAAATGCTCAATTTTTGAACCAAATCTTTCACCTTCCGCGCCAGGAAGCATGTTTTCAAGACAAATAGTAAGGTTTAACTTTTCAGCAACTGGTATAAGCTGATCCAGACTTTTCAGCATTTGAACAAGATATTTATCAAAACCCTCAATCTTTACATCATAATGGCTTGTCGTTGGATGAAGCACAACTGCCCCGCATCCTGAAAAAGCAGCCTGTTCCATTACAGTCATTAATCTTTTCACAGCTTCCCTGCGTCTTGTTTCATAAAAACAGGAAATATCGTCATCCTGAGTAAATGGAAGATGAAAACTGTACAATTCGATTCCAGCGCTTTTGAATTTATCTCCCATTTCAGCGATTTCTTTCTCAGTTTTGCCTGAAGTAAAACGCCAGTTTAGTTCAAGCGCTTCAATCTTCGAAAACTTACAAATTCCAATGATTTCATCGATTGTCTTATAGATATCAGGGTCAATATAGGCGGCCCATTTCCAGGGTATGCTCATTGTTCTCCTTTTTTGGCTGTTATTATAACCTGTTAGTGAAAATCTTGCCAGAAAACGATGTTCAAAAAATAAGAAACAATATATCACAACTCTGAATGGGAGAAGAATTTGACAAACAATTCCAAGCTCGCCTGGTAATGTTCTGACCACTATAATTTGACGTGTCTTTTTGAAAAGGTTATAAAACCAACTATCTGTACGCTGCGGCAAATTAAGCTTAACAACTATCTTCTAATGCCTTTTATGAATTCATCAACTTCAATTGCAGCGAGCGTAGTGATTTTAACGCTGCCCCTTGCCCCAATTTCAAGCGAAATTTTTGTAACTGTCTGGTTGTCTGGCGCTTCAAGTATTGTTATAAAATCATAGGGACCCAGCAGAGCATACTGGGAGATTATCTTTCCGCCCATCTTCTCAACTTCATTATTAACCTGCTTTATTCTTTCAGGATCCTTTTTAATACTTTCTGCGCCCTGGCTTGTGAGAGTGCTTAGCATGACATAAATTGCCATATTTATCACCTTCCTTTCCTTGATTCGAGCCTTCTTGAAAACATTCTCGCCCTGGTATGAAGATTAACCATGGATGAGGGGAATTTTTGAAAAACTTTCGGCGGCCGGGAATGCAACTCCTGCTTATGGGTCTTATGCATAGGCATCACCTCCCAGTCAGGTTATACCTGAAAAAAACCGTCCTGTCAATGTCTGTAAGTTTGCAAATCACCGGTGAAATTGATAAAAATAAATTTTTTCATCTTTCAGCTTCTCGTTCATACTGCTGCATTATTTTTCAAAACCTTCAAGCAAACCTTAAAACATTTTCTCATCAATCCTTTGAGGGAGTCTACTTTTTCAAACAGTCGTGGTATAAAAGGCGTTAGATAGAAAATGGCTTTTCTCTCGGAGTTAAGAAATTTTTGGGCTCCAGCGAAATATGGGATAATAGCAGCTCTTATTATTTTTCAGGATACGGACCTGTGGGATTGTGCCACAAACCGCCTGAACTCAATCCAAAAATTTCCTATGTCGCGTATGGCACAATGACACATATTCTCGATAGAGCAAGGTTTCATTCAACATTACCAATCTTCAAAACGGTTATTGAAAAAAAGGAGAACAAAATCAGTTGAATCATTTAACGTTTACGCAGTAAGATTCGAAAAAGAACAGGGTCCTGTTTATGCAGTGTGGGCAGGTCCACAAAGACAATGCAGAATCTCTTTCCCAGTTAAGAGCAAAACAAGGCCATATCTTGTTGACAGTCAATGCAATGAAGTCCCCGTTCAGATAGAAAATAGCAGAGCGAACTTCAAAGCTGGAGCAAGTCCAGTGTGGCTAATTGGAGCTGGAGAAATAAATTATTTTTCTCTGGAAGAAACATCTTTCAATTCTCTGCCAGGAAAAGAAGCGAAAGTGCTTGTTGATGGAGAAAAAATCGGACAGTGGCTGGTAGATTCGCAGCCATACCCTGAAATGGAAGCAATGAACAAAAACAGACCTGTAAGAATACTTCCTGGTTTTCAGGTTTGATGTAGATACTACGTCCGGAAAATCAACAGTAGTTACAGCGGATAAAACATTAGATATCAGTCCATACAGATTGAGATACGTGGTAATAAGGCCTGCACAACCTATTGATATGCCGAAGGAAGCAAAAAAAATCGGGATCTGGATATATGGAAATGGCGCCTTGCAGATAGATTTTGAACTTCTGGATGCAAAAGGGCAAAAAATGACAGGTGTTCCTAATGCTCCAACCTATCAACCAGGCACTCCTTACGACGCAAGGCATGCATTTGATGGATGGCAGTATTTCACATTTGACCTTCCACAAACCGGCGCAAGATCAAATTGGAAAGGCAGCAGAGGGAAAGCTCCTTTTAAGCTTTCAGGTCTCATACTGCAACAATACGGAAAGGTGGTATCTCTGGATCAACTGAAGGATCCGGTCAGTCGCGATTGGAAAATCGGGGACATAATTATTGAATAACACGGATCAAACGGCTGCAACATTGTGTATGATTCCGGATTTTTTATAACTCTGGTTTTATCCTGCAAAAGATTCCCTGTGCACGCCCGTTGTTTGTATCAAGCGCAATTGTGATGGTGTTTGTTCCGTGCTGTGGCTTAACAATAACTTTTGTCTGATCAGCAATCGCAGGATTTGTTCCATGCCCTGAAAAAACCTTTTTCTCGTTGAACCAGACAACCACAGGCCCATCATACCCGAGGTACAATTTTGCGCTATCCGCAGGACCAAGGTCTGCCGTTGTGGAAAAAAATATCACTCCAGCCCTGTGCTTTATTATTTTTTTAGCATCGACAAAACCAATGGCTAATGCCGGGATATACATTTTTTTGAAATCATCTTCAGTATAGCCGCGAATTTTTTTCCATTTCAGATCTTTATCGTTTATATCAGGAAGGCTTGCCTGTTTTAGAGAAATGTTTTGTACATCAGATACCATCCAGTCCATGATGAAATCTCTTGTGTCAAGT
>JAMWBX010000091.1 GCA_023818725.1 Candidatus Omnitrophota bacterium | reverse complement strand
TTGTTTCATGACTATTTTAATGCGTTCTTTTTTTTTTGTCAAGACCCCCCATTGCTTCATTAAAAAATCTATACGAAAATATCCATCTCCTAATAAGAAAAAATTATATAAAAACGAGGTGGATAATGTTAAGAAAGGAGTTAGATATGACGGTGCGGAAGAGAATAAGTAGGATACTGGCAGAGAGGTATTGTAGGGTAAGGAAGAAAGAGAAGAAGCAAATATTAGATGAGTTTGTCAAGACATTTGGATATAATAGGAGTTATGCAAGTTGGTTATTAAGGATGTTAGGGAAGAGGCGTGTTTTTTATGTTGGGAATAAGAGATATATAGTGATAGGGGAAAAAAGGAGCCAAAAAGGTATAAGGAAGAGAGAAGTTGTTTATGATGAAGATGTTAAGGGAGCGTTAAAAAGAGGTTGGTCTTTTAAATCAGATTTATTTATATTTGCGGCTATATACCAACTTTTTTCAACCTTGTATGAAGTGTATAATGAGAAGTAGGATAGGAAGTAAAATTATAAAAAGATATGATGTTGCAAAGACACCATACCAAAGGGTGATAGAATGTGGAGGCGTTGAAGAAAGGATGAAGAAAAAGTTAAATGAGATTTATAAAAATTTAAATCCAGCAGAATTAAAGAGAAAAATTACACAACTGCAAGAAGAATTATTTGAAAGAGTGAGGAGAAAAAGAATTTATGAAAGGAATTTGGAAAAAGAAGAAGTTTTTGTATAGAAAAATTAATAAAGCAACAGGCTCGCAAAATTGGATGACTGAATATCAAATTACCGGATTAATATTTTGATAAATGTTCAGCATTATCTGCAGCTATGTTATGAGATTTCCCAAATCCATTTTTTCCATCACTGTTCCCCTTTCATAAAGGGGGATTTTGGAAATGAGCAACAGCTGGAAAATCTCCCCCCGCCCTTATTTAAGAAAGAGGGGAGAATGGATGTGGAAGCAAATACATCTTTTCAATTCTGGCGCCAAATTTTTCTGGCAGGTAAATCCCTGGTTCAATCGTGAAAACATTTCCTTCCTGTAGATTCTCTCTACTTGTTGAATTGATAACTGGAAACTCATGAACATCAATCCCAACACCGTGGCCTGTGCCGTGAGTAAAAAACTTATAAAGGTCATATCTTTTAAGAACTTCTACTGCGCACTGATGAATTTTTTTGCAGGACCTTTCTCCGTTTTCTATCATATTCTGTATCTCAATATGGGCTTCCTTAATTGCTTTAATCACCTTTAGTTTTTCTTCGACAACCTTTCCGATAGTAAATGTTTCAGTGATGTCGCTGTTATAGCCATCAACACTTACTCCCATATCAATCACAACGATATCATTGTCCCTGAATTTTCTTTTTGTCGGAAAATGGTGTGGATAGGAAGAATTAACGCCAGAGGCAACTATTGGCTGAAATGCTTCCCTGTCTCCGCCATATTTTCTTGTTTGATACAGAATTTCAGCAGAAATATCAAGTTCGCTGATGCCAGGCTTTATCAATTTTTTTATATTTTTCAAGACTTCTTGCGCAATTGATAGCGCCTTTTTTATATTCTCAATCTCTTGTGGCTCTTTTATTGAACGCAGTTTGCCAATAAAATCATCAATAACATATAATCGACGCACCTTGCGAGACAGTTTTCTCCATCCGTCAAGAGAAATCTCACCTGAAAAAACTGCTGGTTTCTTGAAGCCATTGAGAAACTTGTAAAGACTATTTTTTTCAAGCTTTTCAACAGAAAAGAAAATACTCGATTTTTTTTGCTTGTCAACCGCATATTGATAATAAATGCCGCCGGTAAAAAAAGTGATGTCCTTATGGCTTATGCAAAGGTATCCTTCAGCATTATGAAGACCTGTGAGATAAAAAATGTGCGAACGATTTTTCGTGATAAGGCAGTCTATGTTTTTTTTATCAAGAAATGTTTTTATCTTTTTTATTCTCTCTTCAAAGTTCATCTTCCGCTTCAGAATATAGAAAATGCAAAATTGATTTCTGGACATGCAAGCGGTTTTCTGCCTGCTGCCAGACAACGGAGTTATTGCCATCAATCACAGCATCTGTCACTTCCTGCCCTCTATGGGCTGGAAGGCAATGCATAAACAAAAAGTTTGCTGGCGCATTCTTTACAAGTTTTTCATTTACCTGGAATTTTTTGAAAACTTCAAGCCGTTTTTCTTTTTCTGTTTCATCGCCCATACTTACCCAGGTGTCGGTATAAATCACATCTGATTCTGGAACGAATGAATACGGGTCATCGCTAACTTTTAAAAGGTGGGGATTTTCCATAATGTTGACAATTTGTTTGCTAACGGAGTATTCAGAAGGGCAGGAAACATTAATTCGCACGCCAAGAATGTCAGCGGCGAGAATCAGAGTGTTGCATACATTGTTCGGGTCACCAATGTATGTTACGACAACCTCTTCAAGGTTTTTTTTATGTTCCCAGATTGTGAAAAAATCAGCGAGAATCTGACAGGGATGAAAAGAATCAGTAAGGCCATTTATCACAGGAAAATCAACAATCCGGGCAAAAGATTCAACTTCTGACTGCTGGTATGTTCTTATCACAAGCCCTTTCAGATAAAGATTTAAAACCCTCGCAGTGTCCTCGATTGTTTCTCCCCTTGAAATTTGAAGCTGGCTTGTTTCAAGGAAAATTGGACTTCCACCAAGTTCGATAATGGCAACCTCAAAAGAAATCCTTGTTCTGCTGGATGGTTTTCTAAATAAAAGTCCGATACTGTGCCCTCTAAGAACATCATCTACCAAAATTCCTTTTTTTCTTTGAAATTTATAAAATTTCGCCTTTTCAAAGATCGCGTAAATTTCTTTCCTCGACAGGTCGGTTATGTTCACAAGATCTTTTTTTTCTGTCATTGAGAAAATTCCTCTTCAAGGGATTTTTCTATGATCTTCAATCCTTTTTCAAGAAGTGTCTTGCTTATGCCAAGAGGCGGCATAATTCTTATAACTGTGTCGTGGGTGCAATTTAAAAGAAGCCCATTGCTTCTGCAACGATTTACAAAACTGGCGCCATTGACCGCAAGTTCCATTCCAAGCATAAATCCAATTCCTCTGATTTCCTTGATTACGCTGAATCTTCCCTGTAAATTTTTCAATTGATCAATAAACCAGCCAGAAAGATTTCTGACATTTTCAAGAAGTTTTTCCTGCTGGATGGTTTCAATAACAGCGATTGCCGCGCTGCATGCCAGTGGATTTCCCCCGAAGGTTGAAGCGTGGGTACCGGGAACTAAAAGATCGCACAGTCCCTTTCTTGCGACCATCGCTCCAATCGGAAAACCGCCGCCAAGTGTCTTGGCAAGCGTCATTATGTCGGGCTGAACGCCATAGTGCTGAAAAGCAAAGTAATTTCCGGTTCTGCCCATTCCTGTCTGAACTTCGTCAAAAATAAGAAGGATGTCTTTTTCATCACAAAATTCTCTTACCTGTTTCAGGTATTCTTTAGAAGCAACATTAATGCCACCTTCACCCTGAATCGGCTCAATTATAACTGCGATTGTTTTTTCGTCAACACAGTCCTTCAAGGAAGAAATATTATTAAATTCAGCATATGCAAAACCCTCTGGAAGCGGCTTGAAAGGCGCTGAATATTTTTCCTGACCTGTCATCGTGACTGTCGCAAGGGTTCTTCCATGAAAAGAATTTTTCATTGAAATGATTTTATATCTTGATGTTTTTGCTCCATACAACCTTGATAGTTTTATCGCGGCTTCATTCGCTTCGGCTCCACTGTTGCAAAAGAAAACCTTGCCATCAAATGAGATTTCTATAAGACGCCTTGCGCAGAGCGCCTGGACATCAATATAATAGTTGTTGGCAACATGCATTAACTTTCTTGCTTGGGACGAAACTGCTTTTACAACTCTTTCAGGGCAGTGTCCAAGTCCGCTCACTGCCCAGCCTGGGAAAAAATCCAGGTACTTTTTATCATTTATGTCCCATAACCAGGGACCCCTGCCTTTTACGAAAACAAAATCCTCTTTTCTGTAACAACCTATGACATAATCGTCGTAATACTTTTTGACTGTAACCTCATCCATTTGCTGTTTCCTTTCAGTTTAAGTACCCCCCGCAAACTCCTTTTATGAAAGGCGATGTTTTTCTATAGTTAACCTAAAACTATCTCAGTGCCAACTCCATGTTCAGTGAAAACTTCAAGAATAAGAGAATGCGGCATATTTCCACTTATGATGTGAACTTTTTTCACTCCCCCTTTTAAACTGGAAATTGCCCCGCGCACCTTTGGAATCATTCCGCCAGTCACAACTCCTTCGTTGATAAGATTTGCTGCCTGTGAAACAGTAATCACTGAAATCAAGGTATCTGGATTATCAATATTCCGCATTACTCCGCGCACCCCGGTCATAAAAATCAATTTTTCAGCATTGAGTGCTTGAGCGACTGATGAGGAAACAGAATCGCCATTGATATTATATTTTTGACCATCAGAAGATATTCCTAATGGAGCAAGCACAACGACTCCTTTTTCAAGGGCATCCATAATTACACCTGTCTTAACTTCCACAACCTGACCAACAAAACCAAGGTCAATAATTTCAAGTCCTTTTTGCCAGTGAATTTTTTCTGCGATCAGAAAATTGTCTTCGGGTCTTAAGACAACTGACTTAACATTGAACTGCTCATTGAGTGTTTTTGCAATGCTGTCACGGGCAGAACCCAGAACATCTACAACAATATTCAAAATCTCGGCATCAGTTACTCTCAAACCCTCAATAAATTTTACCTTCTTGCCCCTTTTCTCAATCTCCTCTGTGATTGCAGGACCTGCCCCGCAAACAACGATTGCTTTTATTCCTACTGAACTCAGAAAGGCTATATCATGAAGAATATTGTGCCTTGGTTCAGGTAGTTTTAGTATTCCTCCGCCTACCTTGATGACAAAAGTTTTTCCTCTGTATTTCTGAATGTAGGGAAACGCTTCCACAAGTGCCTCTGCCTTTTGAAATATGCTGATGTCCACTTTAAAAACTCCTTGTTCAACGAAAAATTTATGAACAGTATTTTATCACATTCTTAAAAAATCGGTATCCGAAAGAAAATTCACCCTGGGCAGGACGCCTGTGCCAGTCAGGTGTGTGAATTTCCAGCACGGCCCTTTCTGGATGCGGCATCATTCCAACAATCAACCCTGTCTCATTACAAACTCCTGCTATATCATCCATTGAGCCGTTGGGATTATGTGGATAATCGGCTGGTTCTCCTGAAGGACTAACATATCTCAAAACAATCTGATTATTTTTCCTGATTTTTTTTAAAACCCCTTTACTTTTCATAACAAACTTTCCCTCAGCGTGAGCAATAGGCAATCTAATTATTTCAGGCATGTTTTCAAAAAAAGGAGACACAGACTTTTCAACTTTCAGATAAACCCATCTATCTTCAAATTTTCCAGAGTCGTTCCAAACAAGAGATGCGACGTGTCTGTTCCACAGCGGTAAAAACCCAGCCTTCACCAGCACCTGAAACCCGTTACATATTCCGATAACGGGTTTTTTCTTTTCCACAAATCTTTCAAATTCTTCAAAACATTTCAAAATCAATTCACTGGCAAGAACCTTACCTGCACCCAGGTCATCGCCGTAGGAAAAACCTCCAGGTATCAAAAGTACATCAAAATCCTGGAATTTCTTTCTACCTGAAATGATTTCATTAATGTGTATTCTTTCAGGCCTTCCGCCCGCCAGTTTGCAGACCCATTCAGTTTCAAGATCGCAGTTTGTACCGGCTGTGCGAAGAATTAAAATTCTCACCATGTTATTGCTCCCGACCACTTTTGAGTAATTATCTCACCCTCTAGATCAATCAGGGTATTATCCCCAAAATTTACTTTAAGTCTGAAGTCAGGTATAACCCTGCCTACGCAGGCGCATGGTAAACCACGGAAAATACGTTCGAATTTGTCAACATGATCTT
>JAMWBX010000090.1 GCA_023818725.1 Candidatus Omnitrophota bacterium | reverse complement strand
AGATTATGACGGCGATGGAAAGACAGATATCGCCGTTTACCGTCCGGGCAATGGAGGCTGGTATATCCTCCCTTCTTCCGGAGGGCAGCCCATCACCAAAGGTTGGGGTGGTGAGCCCACTGATAAACCTGTGCCAGGGGATTACGATGGGGACGGAAAAATAGATTTTGCAATCTATCGCGCCAGCACCGGAAACTGGCTCATCCTCCTTTCCTTCAATGGCCAAACCCTTGCTAAAGCATGGGGTGAATCCAAAGACCAACCCGTTCCCGGAGATTACGATGGCGATGGAAAGACAGATATCGCCGTTTACCGTCCGGGCAACGGAGGCTGGTATATCCTCCCCTCTACCGGAGGGCAGCCCATCACCAAAGGTTGGGGTGGTGAGCCCACTGATATTCCATTAAAAGCGATTGCTTTATTTGAATAATCTGAATGAAGTCATTTTAAAAGAAGTTTGTAGCCGCAGGCTTTCCGCCGGAGGCGGATCCGACTCAGTCGGGTAGCCTGCGGAAAATGGCTGTCAGAATCAGCGGATTCGCCTCTGGCGGATGAGGGGCAAGCTTTATTTTCTGAGGAATCGATGGAAAGTTTGGCAGATGTTAGATGAGGTTAAACTGTCTTAAGATCCTCGCCACCTCGGGATCTTTCTGGGAAATCTCCCTTAACGCCTTGATGAGGTCTTTAACTCTACCCTCTTTTTCTATCTCGGAAATGGTCTCTTCTTTCGCTTTTTTTATAATCGTCCTTCGGTCCCAATAGGCAAACCCAATATTGGCTACCATGATGGCTGTGAATATCCCCGTAAGAATCCATAAGAATGTAAAAGTCTGCTCAAATCGTTTATCAACCTGCTCAAACCGTTTGTCAATCTGTTCGAATCGTTTGTCAATCTGTTCGAATCGTTTGTCAACGGACTCTTTGAACTCCTTCATGGTGGTCTCAAGCCTCTCCAGCCTGAGTTCTATACTCCTGAGCCTCTCGCGGTCCTCATGGGTAAAAGGAACTTCTTTAACAGGGCTCGCATAAGAGAAAGACGGTGTAATCACCAGGATTAAAAGAAAGAACCATAATATGAGCGACCTTAATGTTTCCCGAAAGAGTGAGCAAAGCCAGAAGAAACGCCTGAATCATTGCAAAAAACTGAGTAACAAGAATAACCTTGTATCTACTGATTTTGTCCGCAATGTATCCGCCGAAAATCGAAAATAAAAGCACCGGCAATGTGCCAAGCGCGCCTGTAACACCAAGTATGTATGAAGAATGGCTCAATCTGTAAACAAGCCATCCGACAGTAGCTGTTTGCATCCAGGTGCCAACCAGAGATAGCCCGTTGCCGGTGAAAAAAAGTCTGTAGTTGCGATTGCGCAGGGCGCGTATGGTTGTTAAGAACAAAAACGCCTCCAGTCGATTAAAATACCTGAATTTCAATAGTTTATATCACATAATCATTCAATTTTCAAAAACTCAATTTTATTTGTAGAATATCTGGCTGCGATAAAAGAAGAGTCAACTTATGCTGGCTCACCCAAAAATTTTCTTTCATCTTTCCAATCTATCGGACAGCGCCGTTGCGACATTTTGACTAAAAAATCAATAAAAGTAAAATATTACGATGAAATTAATGAGATATACACTCATTATGATTCTGAGTTTTCTTATAGGAACAACTGTCGGTGAAATTCTTTGCCAGTTGCTACCAGAAAATTTTTCAACTCTGAGTGCATTTGCAAAAAGTTTTATGTCTGGATTTGCGCCTTTCAATCTCAATTTAAGGGTAATAAATATCTCTTTTGGAATAGAAATTCTTATAAACTCATTCTCCTGGATAGGACTTTTAATTTCAGCAACAGTTTTGCTTGTAAAAGAGATTGCCGGAAAGTAGGCCATTTCACAATGAAAAAAACCTTTTTTATCAGAACTTATGGATGCCAGATGAATTTTTCAGAGGCTGAAAGATTGCGCCAGCTGCTGAAAATGTCGGGCTGGAAGGAAGCAGAAAATCCTGAACTTGCGACAGCATTGATAGCCATTGGCTGCAGCGTAAGACAGAAGGCTGAAAACAGGGTAATCTCTTTTCTCAAAAGCTATAAGAATTTGAAAAAAAATGGAACAATATTCTGCCTTGCGGGTTGCACTGCAAATCTTCACAGGGAAAAAATTCTCAAACAGTTGCCCCATCTTGATGTAGTGTGCGGGCCAAACCATATCGCTAAAATCCCTGAAATTCTCAATAATTACACCGCTGGAAAAATTGTCGTTGCAACAGGAGAAAATGACCTGCCTTTTATTGAATGTATTGTGTCAGGAAATAATATTTCAATGATGGTTCCAATTACAAAAGGGTGCAATAATTTCTGTTCATACTGTGTGGTGCCTTTTGCAAGGGGAAGACTTCAAAGCAGACAACCTGAATCCATCATAGAAGAAATTAAAACTGGGGTAGAAAAAGGTGTAAGGGCTGTGACACTTTTAGGACAGAATGTAAACGAATATGGACAGGACTTTTTGCAAAATTATGACTTTTCAGATCTTTTGTGCGAAATTCTTAGAATTGATGGACTCTTGAGGATAGAATTTATAAGCTCCCACCCAGAGGATACCAGCACAAAATTATTGAAAATTATGTCGGAAAATCAAAAGATCGCAAGGCATCTTCATATACCGCTTCAAAGTGGCTCAAACAGGATTCTTAAAGCAATGAACAGAAAATACACTGTTGAAAAATTTCTGCAGGTGGTTGAAACAGCGCGAGAAATGATTCCAGATATTTCGATTACTTCAGATATTATGGTTGGCTTTCCTGGTGAAACAGAAAAGGATTTCAATCAGACATACAACCTGGTAAAGAAATTAAGATTCAATGAGCTTTTTATTTTTAAATATTCCCCAAGACCGATGACAAAAGCATATAATTTACCTGACACTGTTGAAAAAGAAGAAAAACAACGCAGGCACAGGCTTCTTCTTGAGATGCAGAAACAAATAAGCAATGAAATACTAAGCACATTTACAGGGAAAAAGTGTGATATTCTGGTTGAAAGAAGAAGCCTAAAGGATTCATCTTTATGGATTGGAAGAACTATTCAGGGAATACCTGCAGGGTTTAAAGCCCACAAGGACCTAACAGGGAAAATTGTAAAGGTGAAAATTCTCAGTCACGCGGAAGGGATTCTCTACGGTAAAGAAGATGAAGAATCCCTATCGCAGCAAGACTGACAACACCAAGAGAAAAAGCAAAAATGATCTTTTCGAAAGGAATTTCCTCTTCTTTTTCTCTGCCTCTTTCAAGAATTTCCAGAAAATCTGCGTGAATGTCCATATCTCCTGCGTGCTGTATACAATTTTTGTAAAATACACCCCTTATTTGCACAAAATCTCCTTTTACTTTGTATCTGCCAAGAACCTCAATTTTTTCGCGTTCTGATTCTGAAAACCATACTCCGATCGCTTTCCCTGAATCTAATATGTTTACACAAAACCCATTCCTGCCATTTATAATATCGCCAATTACCTCACCTTTAACAACCACAATTTTCCCGTCGAACAATACCGGATTATTGACAAGCGCTGATACTGTCTGCCCACTGGATATCCCCCATAAAGCCAGCAATCCGAACAGTATCAGACGCAAGATTTTCATTTTTTTATTATCTTAACAAAAAATCTTATCAGGATAAATATCGCAAAAAATTCAAGCCTTCCTGCCCACATTTCAATAATATACCAAAATTTAAGAAACGCAGGCATTGAAGGAGATGTAATGCCGATTGAAAGTCCAACGTTGGCTGCTGCAGAAACTGATTCAAAAAAACTGCTCAAAAAGTCATATCCGAAAAATGCACCTACGACTGCACCAGAAATGTAAAGCAGAACATAGCAAACTGTTATAATCATTGCTGTTTTCACCATTGTGTCATCAATAGGAATTTCCCTCTGATGGTGAAAAAACTCTTTTACTCGGGAACTTTCAGGATATGCAAGTCTGCGAACCTCTCTTTTCAATGCTTTATAAAACAATCCTATTCTAAAAACCTTTATTCCACCAGCAGTAGAATTAATGCATCCGCCTATCGCCATTGCGATAATCACGCCAAAGATCGCCATCTCAGACCATCCTTTCAGCTGAGAAACATAAATGTTGGAGTATCCGACGCCGGTATGTGCTGAAATAACTTGATAGAAGGTATGTCTGAAAAATGAAAAAGCATCATAAAATACGGCAGTTTGGCCCAGAAAACCCACCAGTGTTATCAGGTATGCGAAAAAAATAGAAAACAAAAGTATTTTCACCTCAAAATCTTCCCTCAATTCCCTGAATTTTCCTGTCCACACAGAATAATGCACACCAAAACTTGTTGCTCCGAGAAGGAAAATTATTATTGTGACAAGTTCGAAGGCAGGACTATGGTAATAAAGAACATTAAGAGATTGAGGAGCAAATCCTGCGGTATCCCATCCAGCCATAAATATGCACAATCCGTGAAAAAGCGCCCTTGAAAAAGGTATTCCATGTAAAATAAGGACAAAAGCCAGTAGAAGTGAACCGATGATAAGATAGGTAAAACTCACCATCCAGATAAATTTCGCGGTGGTTATGCTATTTGGAAGAATCTTATCATCCCTGGCTTCCCCAATATAGATACGAAGGGCGTCTCCGCCCCTGAAAAAAAACACAAGAGCAACAAGAATTATTCCCTGCCCACCAATGAAACACATCTGATGTCTCCAGATGTTATGAGCATGTGAAAGATGGTCAAGGTCCTGAATTAAAACAAGTCCTGTCGTCGCGTAAGCGCTCATGGATTCGAAACATGCGTCAAGAAAACACTCAAAGTGACCGCTCAGGTATAAAGGCAGTGCAGAAAAACACATTGCAAGCAACCACGAAAGAGCAACAATTATCATACCCTGTCTCCAGTTCAGACCCTTCGGAGACGGAGAAAAATAAAGCAGAATCGAACCAAAAGAAAAACAGGCTAAAATTGAAATAAAAAAATCAATTATAGGGCCAATTTCTCTAAAAATAAAGCCAACAAATACCGGAAATAGCTGTACGAGCCCAAGAGCGATCAAAATCTTGCCAATATAATGGCTTACAACAAAAATATCATCCTTGCTAAAATCAGGAATCATCTACGGGAAGTCTCCGAAATAAACATTATAAGACAGAGGATGAATGCAGATAGAGTGACTATCACTGGATATACCAGTTCTATGGATATGCCAATAATTCCTTTCTTAAGCAAGACAATATACCTCATCAATCTTTTTTTCATTTTACATCCTTCCAATCAAAGCGTTAAGAATATCGCCTTCATCTTCAACCTTTGTCAGGGCAACAACCTCATCGCCCTGTTGAAAAATAAAATCACTGTCCGGAACAATGAGATGGTCTTTCCTTAAAACAGCCACTATCACGGCTTCAGCAGGCAGGCTGAGCTCCTTCATCCTCTTTTTGACTATTGGAGCGTCCTCTGGCAGATCAATACGGACAAGCGATAATTGCCCCTTCTTAAAGGCGCACAGGTTTATCATATCTTCGAGAGAAACCTCTTCCTCAATTATTTTTGCAATAATTGCTGTGCTATCAATGGCTATGTCCACGCCAAGTTGAAAAAATATGCGCTCATTCTTTGGATCATTGACCCTGGCAACTGTTCTTTTTACCTTAAAGATATCCTTTGCGATCTGACATATAACAAGATTATCTTCATCTTTTCCCGTGACCGCGGCAACAACATCTGCATCTTCAACCCCTGCCTGCAAAAGAATATCAGTCTGGCATCCATCTCCGTTAATTATGAGCATATTCCTGTTTTCCGGTAGAGCATCTGTAATTTTTTTATCTTTTTCTATCAAAGAAACATGATGCGCCCTCGCAAGCCTTTCAGCAAGAAAATATCCAACCTTACCACCTCCTACTATAATAATTCTCATATTATCCCCAGTATCTTTTTAATTTTTTGAATTGATTTCATTTTTGCAACACCGATCACAAGATC
>JAMWBX010000089.1 GCA_023818725.1 Candidatus Omnitrophota bacterium | reverse complement strand
CTCAAAGCAGGAAGAAAGCTTTGTTGAGCTTGATATTTATAGTAGGTCTGCATTATTGCAAGACATCCAATAAAGTATCCGAGAAAACTGCTTCCACACTCTCCGAGAAATATTGTACCTTTCGGGAAATTGTACCTCAAGAATCCCAGCACAGCCCCGAGAAAACAAGCAAGAAGCGTTGATATAAAAAGCTGTCCATTTAAGGCAGCATTGAAAAAAAAGATACTGCCGGCAATAAAAGCAACCCCTGCTGCTAGCCCATTTGCATGGTCGAGAAGGTTAAAACTGTTCATGCACATTACAATCCATCCAACTGTAAGAACAAGATGAACTGGAACACTGGATGAAAAAAGTGAAATCTTGATGCCTGCAAGAAATGTTACAATTCCACATAGTATTTGAAAGCAAAGTTTTATAATGGGCCTGAAATGGAATATATCATCAAGAAATCCGGCTACGACAACAACCGCCAAAGTTATCAGAAAAATTGTCAATTTTGGCAGAACCAATGGCACACCGGCATAATATGCTGAAAATTTCGCTGGCAAAAGTCTTCCTATCATCAGGCTGGCAATGACTGTTGCAAGTATCGATAAATAAAGGGCTATTCCGCCTGTAAGGGGGGTTGGTAAGAAGTGTATTTTTCTTGGTGAAGGATGATCGAGAATACTAAAAGCAGTGCCGAATCTTCTCGCCAGCGGAACCAGCAAGAATGAAAAGCAAAATGAAAAAACAAATACGACTGCGTAAATGACGTTCCACATATATCAGAGATTTATTACATCAATTTGTCCTTTAAAATATGGTATCGTTTATCTTGCTGTTTTCTGTCACCTTTTTTATGAAGCGGGCGAATGAAATTTTTAGATCTCTCCCGGTTATCTTGCAAATTCTGTTTCCCTTTTTTCCCTTATGACTGTCACCTTCACCTGGCCAATGTATTTAAGCTCTCCCTCGATTTTTCTGGCTATATCCCTTGCCAGAAGCATTGCCTCCTGATCACTAATCTCATCAGGTTTCACGATAACCCTGATTTCCCTTCCGGCTGATATTGCATAAGCCTGATCAACACCTTTGAAGGAAGCTCCAATTTTTTCAAGTTCTTCAACCCTGCGCAGATAACTTTCAAGCGTATCCCTTCTTGCCCCTGGTCTTGTGGCTGAAAGCGCGTCTGCTATCTGAACAATTACAGTATAAGGAGATGCAATGTCCAGATCTTTGTGGTGATGCATCGCAGCATCAATTACCTCCTGAGGCTCTCCATATTTTTTCAAAATGTCTGCTCCTATTTCAGGGTGACTTCCTTCAACCTCCTGATCAAGAGCCTTACCAATGTCATGAAGAAGAGCAGCTCTCTTTGCAATTTTTGGATTAAGCCCTATTTCAGAGGCAATAATGCCGGCAAGAAATGCTGACTCTTTAGCATGCTGAAGAACGTTCTGGCCGAAGCTGGTTCTGTACCTGAGTCTTCCAATCAGCTTTATTATTTCAGGATTGAGATTCTCAACACCCAGGTCAAACGCAACATTTTTTCCCTCTTCAACAAGTTGCTCTTCCATTTCCTTGGTTGTCTTTTGAACAACCTCTTCAATTCTTCCCGGATGTATCCTTCCATCAGCGATAAGCTTCTCAAGGGCAATCCTTGCAATTTCCCTTCTGTATATATTGAAGGAAGAAATCGTTATCGCCTGAGGGGTATCATCAACAATCAAATCAACCCCTGTTGCAGATTCAAATGCGCGAATATTCCTTCCTTCCCTTCCTATGATTCTTCCTTTGATTTCATCGTTAGGCAGGCTGACAACGGAAACAGTACTTTCGGTCGCAGATTCAGAAGCAAGTCTCTGCATTGCAGAAAGCAAAATTTCCCTGGCTTTCTTGTGTCCAATTTCTCTTGCTTCTGCTTCTATCTTACGAATAATCTCCACAGAACTGGTTCTCGCTTCCTGTTCCATTACCTTAACAAGTGTGTCTCTTGCCTGTTCTCTTGTCATTCCTGATATCTCTTCCAGTTTCTTCACTTCCAGCTCAATCTTACTTTCAAGTTCCTGAATTTTTTGTTTTATTTGCTGTTCTTTCTCGTTAATTCGCAATTCTCTCTCAGCAATCTCAGATTCTCTCTTTTCAAGCAATTCAGCCTTTTTTTCAAGCAGGATTTCTCTCTGATTTAATCTTCTTTCAAGAAATTGCAGCTCTTTTCTCTTATTTCTTGTCTCTTTTTCAAATTCAGAGCGAAGCCTGTACAGTGTCTCCTTTGTCTGAATATCCAGTTCTTTCTTTTTTGTTAAGGCAATGTTTTCTGCTTCCCTGATAATCTCCCTGGCTCTTTCCTCAGCTGCTTTAATTGCCCTTTCTCCAACAAATTTCCTCCACAGATATCCTATGAGCAGTGCAAGGGCTCCCCAGAATATAAATAGCGGTATGATAATTGGTGCTGAATTAGTAATGGTAACCACCCCCTTTAAGTAAAATCAGGAAAGTCCGGGATGGTTAGTCAGGTAAGTACAATTGAGTACCAATTAAAAAGGCGTTTTCGCCTTCAGGATACTGGGTTACAGTAGTTTTTTTCATTTTATTATAACCTTATCAATTGTACTGACCTTATTCCCGGAAACTTTCCGATTTCATTAAGCGTTTGTTTATCTATTTCCTGATCTAAATTCAAAACCGTTATTGCGGGACCACCTTTTACTTTCCGTCCCATTGTCATAGATGCAATGTTTACACTTTTCTCACCAAGAATTCTTCCAATGTGTCCCACAATCCCTGGAACATCGTCATTTCTACAAACGATAATTGCTCCCTGTGGAACTGCTTCCACAGAATACCCATCTATTCCCACAATTCTTGGCTCTGAAGCGACAAGAGTCCCTGAGACCGAAAAACTTTTCCCATCAATGATTGCTTCAGCCACAATAAGATTTGAAAACTGTTCTGCCGAAATTCTCTTTTTTTCGATAAGTTTGACGCCTTTTTCCTTCAGAATCAAAGGTGCATTCACGTAGGTTGCTTTCTGAAAACACTCAACAAGCCCCAGGGTAAAATATGCTCTCAAGGGACCTGTGTCATAATTGGTTATCTCTCCTGCATACTCTATATTTAAAATATCAGGTATCCTATCTACCATCTGGCTGAGAAATATCCCCAATTTTTCAGCCAGTGTTAAATAACCTCCAAACTGTGATATTACCTCCTTGTCAATGGACGGAACATTTACGGCATTCTTTATCACTTTGTGCAGCAAAGCGTCGACAATCTGCTGACATATGTCCCTTGCCACATTAATCTGGGCTTCTTTTGTTGAAGCCCCAAGATGAGGTGTAACAATTACATTTTCCAGTTCTATAAGAGGTACGCAATCAGGAGGCTCTGTGGAAAAAACATCAAGCGCTGCAGCACCGACTTTTTTTTCCCTGATGTATTTTTCAAGAACTGATTCCTCAAAAAGTCCACCTCTGGCTACATTTACAATCATTACCCCATCTTTCATGATGGAAAAATGACGGTCAGATAAGATGTTCTGGGTCTCCCTGGTCAGGGGCAGGTGTAATGTTATAATATCAGACTGCTTGCATACACCTTCGAGAGTAACAAGACTTACATCCAACTTTTCCACCTCCTCCTGCGAAACATAAGGGACATAAGCCAGCACATTCATTCCAAACGCCTTTGCATAGTGAGCCACCCTTCTACCGATTCTTCCAAGACCAATAATGCCAAGTGTTTTCCCGAACAGTTCAGTACCCATAAACTTTTTTCTATCCCACTTGCCTGATTTTAAACTTGAGCAGGCTGCAGGAATATGCCTTGCCATAGATAAAATCAAAGCAAATGTATGCTCTGCAGCAGAAAGGGTATTGCCCTCGGGAGCGTTCATCACAATAATTCCGCGCTGTGTTGCAGCTTCAACATCGATGTTGTCCAGTCCAACTCCGGCGCGACCTATGATCTTTAATTTTTCGGCTTTCTCGATAACTGACGGCGTCACCTTTGTGGCGCTTCTCACAATAAGGGCATCGAACTCGCCGATCACCTCCATCAGCTCCTTCTCGGCCATTTTACCCTTTTCCACAACATCAAATCCTGCTTTTGTCAGGATTTCAATGCCTTCCTTTTCTATATTGTCCGTCGTAAGTACCTTCATTTCAATCCCCTTAAACACGCATAATTGATAATTTATTTTACCATCAAGTTGTCTTATGTCAAAAAATAAATTGCGCCATAATAAATCTATTTGAATTGTTAAGTTGCGTCAAATAAAATCCCTTTGTGGTCCATCTTCGGAAAAGAATTAGGAAGCAATCCTTTTAGACAGATTGTTGATAGCGAATATACCGCAGAAAAATCTCCGGATAATATTTCTTAAAACCCTATCCTATAATAATCGCGCAGGATGAATGCGGCGGTAAGTCTTTGATTTTTACTATATTATCCTTTATTGTTGCTGAATGAAAACAGGTGCCCTTAATTTTCAAAATTCGCATCCCTGCATTTTTTGACAAATCAAGTTTTCCAGTATCTATGAGCACATCGCCTGATTTTTTCTCATTATCTGAAAGATTTGTAACCAGTAATAGACACTTTCCCTGGTCTGACTGCCACAAGCTCGGGAATAGCCAAAATTCCTTGCAATAAACCGCATCAGTCGGACAATAAGCGGGATTATGAAGTTTGATGATCTTGCCTGGTAAGCTGGTCATTGCGTCCCATAGCGGTTTTATGTATGCTGCTGCCTTTTCAAAAGGAACTCCTGGCTCAAGAACAGGATGTCCTGTCATTCCAAAAGCGCTGCATATCGCTGCTGCTTTTTTGCCTGAAAACTCAGCCCTATCCTTCAAATTACCGCCAATAAGATGCGCTCCCGAGCAATCAAGACAGGAAAAATACGCAGTGCTTTCAGGAACAGTCAAAAGTTCATCGTGTTTTATGGAAAGTTCTCCGCACAGAGCAACATCAATGCAACTCTGTGTTAAAGCAAACGGGAACCCTGTATGTCCTATGATTGCGCCATATTCGCCAACTCTTTTTCTCATTGCTTTCAAATACATAAAATATGCATAAGACGACCAGTGTAGAAGGCTTGTCTTTGTAAAACCCATAGCGTGCGGAGAGTTCCAATCGGGATATAACCCGTCCCAGTCTCTTTGCATATAATCTTCAAACCACGATTGATACATCTGGTATTGTTCACAACCCCTTATGTAAGTGAGAACGCGCATACCACGCTGATGACATCTGTCAATAAATGCCTTAAACCACTGAGGGTCCTTAACAACATAATCAGCTGGCGGTTCGCAATTGGTTCCGGGATTCCTCATCCAGAACTGGTGAATGATCATTACGTTTGCGCCTGCATCTGCTGCTTCATCCACCCTCTTAATATCTGGATTTCCCTTGAAAAGCTGTGGTGGCTGACAGGCAACCTGTTTTATTGGCATAACGACCCACGGCCAGTCCTTTTCGATTTGAGCGTAGGGATACATGCAATGGGCAACCCTGCAACCCAGAACATTGTTCCTAAATGCTACATCTGAACTTTTTTCATTCTGTGTGCGAGAGGTAAGAAAAATTATACCCCACTTATTTCTGTAGCGGGATGCCTGTGACACAGTCATGTGGATTCCCTGTAAGATGTACCACCTCAAAGCCCATTTTTTTCCAGACCTTCCGCCGTAGCTCATTGTATATTGCCGTGGAGCGTCATTGAAACTTATCCATTCGTCAAGAACAAATTCAATTTTGTTGCTGAAAAATTTTGTATTATTCCATCCCAGATCAATCGAAGCCAGTGGCCATAGTTCCCTTTGATAGGAAATATCGTCAAGATTCTTAAAAAGGTCCATTCCATAAAACACATGAGTCGTTGAATAGTCCCTTTTGTACCATGGTTCCCGTGTGAAATATCCCCATCTTGCTGACTTTGCTGAATCGACATCAAGAAGTATGTTCATCGAGATCTCGCTCAAGGTGAAACTGTTTTTACCTTCTGTATCAATCACCTGCTCACA
>JAMWBX010000088.1 GCA_023818725.1 Candidatus Omnitrophota bacterium | reverse complement strand
CGGTGTCGCCGGGGTATTTTCAAAGATTAAGCCATTACCCTTTTCTATCAGATTCATATTCCAGCCATCAGAAGAATCAGTCCCCTGCGGAGCACCGAGGATGATAAGAGAAGGAGCATTGAATGGCATGAAATGTTTGATAGGATTTCATGTCTGGGCAGGCCTGGAAACAGGTACTTTTTCTGTCATCAGCGGTCCTGTGATGGCGTCCGCTGACAGGTTTAAAATTCTGATAAAAGGCAAAGGCGGACATGGTTCCAGTCCTCATACTGCAATTGACCCTATTGTTGCTTCAGCTTTTTTTATATCCCATCTACAAACAATAGTTAGCAGGAAAAGCGATCCGAGAGAACCCCTTGTGATATCTGTTGGAAAAATTTCTGCAGGAGAAGTATTCAATGTTATACCTGATCAGGTAGAATTGGCAGGAACTGTCAGAGCCTTTGATAATAAACAGAATCTACTTGCGCAAGAGTGGATAGAAAGATTGCTCAAAGGGCTGGAAGATGGATTTGGAGTTAAAACTACGCTTGAATATGAAGGTTTTGTGCCTGTGACAATCAATGACAGAGCTCTTTCTGAAAAAGTTGCATGCATTCTTTCAAAAGTTTTTGGTGCCAGCGCTGTAAAAAAAGATGAAAAACCGACGATGGGAAGTGAAGATTTCTCTTTTTATAGCCAGATTATACCCTGTTGTTATTTCAATATTGGATGCGGGAGATCTGAGTTTTTTCATCACAGCAGCAGGTTCAACTTAGACGAGAAGTGCATAGGATATGGTATTCAATCTCTATCAAATATCCTGTGGGAAATTGGTTCTCAAAAATAGGAGGACCTATGGCAAATGTGCGGTTTGCTCTTGCGGTAGTAAGGGGAAGAGATGGTATTAACCACGCCGGGCTTTGTATGATAATTGACTCTGAGAAGTGGTTTGCATTCAATGATGCTCTTGGCATCTGCTTCAGAAGGACCACAGAAACCGGTTCAGAAGATATTCCAGCTGATGAGATGAAGAAGAATTATGCTGGTATCTACAGGATGTTAGCCGGAAAGTGGACTCAAATTACAGCTGTCCTGAAGGGTGAAGATTCAAAAGCCGGTAGCCAGTTATAATTATCGCCATATTATAATAGCTCAAAAAAGGAGAACAAATGCCACCGAGGCGAGACATAAAAAAGGTGCTAATCATTGGTTCGGGTCCTATTGTAATTGGGCAGGCGTGCGAATTTGACTATTCTGGAACGCAGGCATGCAAGGCATTGAGGCAGCTGGGTTATGAGATTGTTCTGGTGAATTCAAATCCTGCAACGATTATGACAGACCCTGAAATGGCTGATGAGACCTACATTGAACCACTTACCCCGCGTACACTTGAAAGCATCATAGAGAAAGAAAGACCTGATGCACTTTTGCCCAATCTTGGGGGTCAAACTGGTCTGAATTTAAGTTCAGTACTTCATAAAGCAGGAATTCTTGAAAAATACGGAGTGAAAATAATAGGAGTTGAGGCAGATGCCATTGAAAGAGGTGAAGACCGTATAATTTTCAAGGAGACAATGAAGAAACTTGGGATCCCAATGCCCGAAAGCGCTCCTGCCTTTTCAGTTGAAGAAGCAGAAAAAATCGCTGATAAGCTTGGATACCCTGTTGTTATAAGACCCGCATACACTCTTGGTGGCACTGGCGGAGGACTTGTCTATAACAGAGATGAGCTGAAAGTTGTTGCGGCAAGAGGGTTGTCTGCCAGCCTTGTGGGTCAAATACTTGTTGAGGAAAGCGTTCTGGGGTGGGAAGAACTGGAGCTGGAGGTTGTAAGGGATTCAAAAAACCAGATGATTACAGTATGTTTTATTGAGAACGTTGATGCAATGGGGGTTCATACAGGAGATTCATTCTGTGTTGCTCCAATGCTTACAATCGATGAAAAACTTCAACAAAAACTTCAACAGTATTCTTTCAAAATTGTTGAGGCGATAAAAGTCATAGGTGGAACAAATATTCAGTTTGCCCATGACCCTGAAACTGGTAGGGTTGTGGTTATAGAAATCAATCCGAGGACTTCCCGCTCTTCTGCCCTGGCGTCCAAGGCAACAGGGTTTCCAATAGCTCTTATATCAGCAAAGCTTGCAGCAGGGATAACCCTGGATGAAATTCCATATTGGAAAGAGGGCACCCTTGATAAGTACAAGCCATCAGGTGATTATGTGGTTGTGAAGTTTGCAAGATGGGCATTTGAAAAATTTAAAGATGTGAAAGATGAACTTGGTACTCAGATGCGTGCTGTTGGTGAGGTTATGAGTATAGGAAAAACCTATAAAGAAGCCCTTCAAAAATCCATTAGGTCCCTGGAAACAGGCAGATACGGACTTGGCTTTGCGAAAAATTTCCATGAATTAACAATTGATGAGCTAATGAATAAGCTCTCTTACCCAACAAGCGAAAGGCAGTTTATTATGTATGAGGCGCTCAGAAAGGGTGCCACAATTGAACATCTTTATAAAAAGACCTTTATAAAACCATGGTTTATACAGCAGATGAAGGAGCTGGTTGAGCTGGAAGAAGAAATTCTGAAATACAAAGGTAAGACAATTCCTGATGTTTTGCTTGAAAAGGCGAAAAAAGATGGATTTTCTGATAAGTATCTTTCAATTCTTCTTGGCATTCCAGAGACAGACATCAGGAATAGAAGAACATCAATTAATATTGTTCAGGCATGGGATGCAGTGCCTGTATGCGGGGTGGAAAATGCAGCATATTTCTATTCAACATATAATGGGCCTGACAGGGTGAAGGTTTCTAACAGGAAAAAGGTGATAATTCTTGGTGGAGGGCCAAACAGGATAGGCCAGGGTATAGAGTTTGATTATTGCTGTGTCCATGCTGCTTTTGCTCTTAAGGAAGAAGGTTATGAAACAATTATGATTAACTGCAATCCAGAAACGGTTTCAACCGACTACGACACTTCTGACAGATTGTATTTTGAGCCATTGACTGTAGAAGATGTTGTCAGCATTTATGAGAAAGAAAAACCCTTAGGCGCCATAGTTCAATTTGGTGGACAAACTCCTTTAAATATAGCAAGACAGCTTGAGGCATCCGGAGTAAAGATACTTGGCACAAGTGTTGACACAATTGATCTTGCTGAAGACAGGGATAGATTCAGAAAAATGATGGAACGGCTCAATATACCAATGCCAGCGTCAGGGATGGCTTCTAGTGAACAAGAGGCGATTGAAATTGCTAAAAGAATTGGATATCCACTGATGGTCAGGCCCTCATATGTGCTTGGTGGAAGAGGAATGGAGATTGTTTATGACCAGCAGATGCTTAAGGAATATGTCACAGCAGCGGTTGGAGTCACTCCGGAACGACCAATTCTGATTGACAAGTTTCTTGAAAATGCTGTGGAAACTGAGGCAGATGCCCTTTGTGATGGAATAGACGCCTTTGTTCCTGCTGTTATGGAGCACATAGAACAGGCAGGAATCCATTCTGGCGATTCTGCCTGTGTGATTCCTCCCATAGGTATTTCTCACAAGCATCTTGAGACGATTTATCACTACACTGAACTTATTGCCAGAGAGTTAAAGGTTGTCGGGCTTATTAACATACAGTACGCAATATGCAACGATACTGTTTATGTTCTGGAAGCAAATCCCAGGGCTTCAAGAACAGTCCCGCTGGTCTCAAAAGTATGTGGCATTCCTATGGCAAAAATCGCTACAAAGCTCGCTATAGGTAAGAAACTGAAGGATATGCATCCTGTGAGAAGACGATTTTCTCATTTTGGAGTCAAAGAAGCGGTTTTTCCTTTCAATATGTTTCCTGAAGTGGATCCTGTTTTAGGACCTGAGATGCGTTCGACTGGAGAAGTTCTTGGCATGGCAGACACTTTTGGCGTAGCTTTCTATAAGGCAGAAGAAGCAGCGAATCAATGCCTTCCCTTGAAAGGAGCAGTTTTAATCACAGTAGCAGACAGAGAAAAGCAGTTCATTTCCGGTGTTGCAAAAAAGTTTCACCAGCTTGGTTTTAAAATTTACGCTACGAAAGGCACAGGAGAAGTTCTTAAAAAAATTGGCATACCATATGAAATAGCATGGAAACTTCACGAACAAAGACCAAATATCATCGACCTCATTAAAAACGGACAGATTCAACTTATTATCAATACCCCAGCGGGAAAACAAAGTCAGTACGATGACTCCTACATCAGGAAAAATGCAATAAAATACAGAATACCATACATTACAACAGTTGCAGCTGCGCACGCAGCAGCAAGAGGAATAGAAGCAATGGTAAAATCAAAAAACAGCTATGAGGTAAAATCTCTTAAGGAATATCACAAAGAGATTTTAGAAAGTCCGCTGGACAGCTAAAACTATTAAGAATCTGACTTTTTTATTGCTAAAATCAAGGGCAGTGGCCTGATTCTGTGTATCCACAGAATCCTATCAGAGGGGCTATTGACAATTCTTATGCAACCTTTCTCGTCAGATATGCCCATAATGCTGCTGCCACCGCCATCCATCAGTGCAACATCATAGCAGCCAAGTCCTATCATAAACTCAGCAAGCTCATAATGACTCATTCCTTCGCTGAAACCCTTCTGTCTTCCATCGGCGACAACAAGCCACACAATATAACCGGTCTGATCTATTCCAATGCCTGTCAGCGGATTAAGAGTTTCATTTTGTTTTGGAATTATCTGGCGCGCTTTAACTATCTGGTACCAGCCAGCAACTCCTTCTGACATAATTTTTTCATCAGGTTTTTGAGAGATATAAAATCTACCAGTGCTGTCTGTCCATACAGAAACGCAGCCGTCTCCAGCAGGGCTAATTAACCTGCCACCTGTTGCGGCAAGTCCTGTGATATCAACAGGCTGGCCATCATACCAGTTTCTATTTCTTTTTCCTTTTTCGTCAGGGAAACTATCCCATGGGTTCGTATTAACAAAAGCAATCACATTTTTATCCTTAGCAAGCTCAAGTGGGTTTGTAAGAACTGCTTCTGCTTGTCCCGGGCCATCAGGGTCTTTTGCCGGAATAACAACAGGTTTAACAGAACCTTTTTGTAAATCTATCTTAAGCGCATGTATCCTGATAGGTCGTGGCTGATTTAACTGGTGGAAGCTATATTGTATGCCATATTGAGAAAGATGTGAAAATTGCTCTGCAAGGCACAGAAATACAAAGAAAAAGCAAAAAGAAATAAATGTTCTTAAAGTTTTCATTTTCACCCCCTATAGTTCCAAAACTTTCTTGAAGTTTCCTGCAAAAAAATCTTTATAAAAATTTTCCTGCAATTTTTCAAAAAGGGCGCCATAAATATAAACGGCAGGATTATTGACTGGATAATCAGAGCCAAAAAGAAGTTTCTTTCTTCCCGCGATACTGGCGGCTTTTTTAAGCATTCCATACCTGTCAATGCCTGTTCCAGAACAATCAAGATACAGGTTTTTAATTTGTGCCACAGCCTTAATTCGGCTTTCAAAAACGTCCTTTTCCCAGGGATGCGCAAGGACAAATTTAGTTTCAGGTATACTTTTGCACAGTTTTTCCACAACATAGATATCAGAGCAATGAAGATTCACGACAGCATTGAATTTTGCAATGGTCCTCATAATCTGCATCATATTCCTGGATGTGTAATTATTTTTATAGCCCATTAAGTATCCAACAAGCTCGCCAATCCATTTAACGTCATGCCTGCCGCAGCATCTTTCTATCTCTTTACAGGACTGGTCAGGAAAATCCGGGTGTATTTGAATTCCAGGAATATAGAAATCAGGGTATCTGTCTCGTATGGAAAGGGCAGCATCATTGAGATGTTTTATCACATCAAAGGATACAGGTTTTCCAGAAACAATAATACTTCCGCATGCCTTTGTAATACCTGCTCTTTTTAGGTCATCGAACTGTTTTTTTATGCTTCCAGATCTGTGATACCAGCAAAAGTCTGTTTTTCTATCAATTGCAGGATGGATGTGGCAGTCGATAATTTCAGAGAATTTCATTTCAAATCCTTTTTGTTGTTTGATACCTTTC
>JAMWBX010000087.1 GCA_023818725.1 Candidatus Omnitrophota bacterium | reverse complement strand
CTGTTTTGTATGAATCTTTTCAAACAAATTGAGATTCTCTCGAACCAGCGATAATATTGGAGTTGCTTCTCTTGATATCATATGACTGGAAATCTCAAAAATCATAGACTCAGCGTCATCGAGCAAGGCATCCACATCCTGTGGACAGGAATAGGCTTCTGTGGTTATTTTTGTTGAAACCTTTATTAATGAACGCAATATAAAATTATCACGAACAATCTTTGCATAGTCCTCAATATGGGCCGCTGTTGGAACAAAGTCAAAAAGGGATGTAAGATACTCAATTCCGCCAACAAGTTCAATTTTGTTCTTCTCACGAAAATAATTGGTAAGCGTCACAAAATTACATCTGATATTCTTCTCAAAAAGATCTTGAATTGCACTGAAAATCAACTGATTCCGGCTGTCATAGAAGAACTCTTTCTTGATAATCTCAAGGCCTCTGATCAAGGCATCTTCTTCAAGAAGCATTGAAGCAAGCAGTGCTTTTTCCGCCTCTATATGGTGAGGTGGAATCTGCTCACCTGTAGGTGCGCTTTTTCTGTTGGCCATGGTATCCTTCTGAAATTATACTTTAAAGGCAGACCACTGACAACCGGGAAATTTAAAAAGCCAGGTAAACTTCATGCATCTTCCTGTTTTTGCACCACCCACACCTTTAACTCTGCGTTGATTTCTCCGATAAGGTGGACAGGAATTTTGTAGATACCAAGCTTTTTGATGGGTTCTTCTATCTTAATCTGGTGTTTGTCCAATTCAATATCATGCTGGTTTTTCAATGAATTCACGATATCATCTGCCGTAACCGAACCAAACAATTTTTCCTCTTCTCCTGCTCTGGCTTCAACGGCCACTGAAATCCTGTTCAATTGTTTGCGTAAGGCCTCTGCTTCTTTCAAAAGCCTTTCTTTCCTGGCAACTGTTGCCTTTTTAATTTCTTCAACTTTTCTCAGATTTTCTTTACTTGCTTCAATGGCAAATCCCCTTGGAATAAGATAGTTCCTTGCATAACCATTTTTAACTTCCACAACATCGCCCTGTGTGCCGAGATTCTTTACATCTTTAATCAAAATTATTCTCATTTCTGTCACCTCAGGTCTGGATATATGGAAGAAGAGCCATATATCGCGCGCGTTTAATCGCCCTTGCAAGCGACCTTTGATGCCTCGCACAAACTCCAGTAAGTTTTGAAGACAAAATCTTACCTCTTGTGCTCATGTAGCGTCTTATGCGCCCGACATCTTTATAATCAATCTCATGTATCTTTTCTTCACAAAACTTACATCCCTTCGCCCGTTTCTTCCTGAATTTTTTCTTCCTCAAATCCTTCGTCTTTTGCTCCATTTTCCGTGTCTCCTGGAATACTGGGTGTAACCCTGTCAAGAAATTGAAAATTTTCGACATTTACCTCAATAGCTGACCTTTTCTCTTTATCCTGTGTTTCCCATTCTCTAAAGCTTAAACGACCCTCAACAAAAATTAACGAACCCTTCTTTAGATATTCAGCGCACACCTCTGCCTTTTTTCCCCATACAACAAGATTTACAAAACAGTTTTCTACTCTTTTGTTACCCTCTTTCGTTGTGTATTCTCTATTGACAGCCAGTCTAAAACTTGCTACCGCACTACCGGATGGAGTGTATCTAAGCTCTGGGTCTCTGGTTAATCTTCCAATCAAAAACACTTTGTTAAGACTCGCCATTTCTTATAACTCTGGAAACTCTTTACGAACAATTACAAGTGTCCTTAGAATAGTTTGTCTGTGTTTAAGCTGATCCTGGACTTTTTTCAAACTTTCAGGTTCAGCCTCGAAATAAAAAAGGTAGTAATACCCGTCTTTCTTTTTCTTTATAGGATACATAAGCCCACGCCTTCCCCACAATTTCCTGCTGACCACACTGGCACCAGTTGAAGAGATAATCTCTGAAATCCCGACTACTTCCTCTTCAAGACCATTCTGATCAAGGTCAGGATCCAGAAGCATACACATTTCGTACTTTCTAAGCATCGGTCCTCCAGATTTCCGTTTGTTCAGTCCTTCAGTCCAATAATTTTATCAATTGAATTATACATGAATTGCTGAAAATGTCAAAACTCTCATTACCCTGCCTGTAAAAACAGGAAAAACATCTCTCTTAGAACACTAATTTACTGCTGTGGTCTCGGATGGTATTCTTAAAGGAAACTGGATAGTAAAGGTGGTACCCTGTTTCAACCTGGACCTTACCATAATTTTACCCCCATGCTCCTGGACAACCTTCTGCACGATAGCAAGGCCAAAGCCTGTACCTCTTGAACCCTTTGTTGAATAAAAAAGGTCAAAAATCCTGTCAATGACATTTTCAGGAATACCTTTACCATTGTCTGAAATCTCAAGTTCAATCACTTTCTGTTCAGGAACATATCTAGTTGAAACTGTTATAATTCCTCTACGATCCTCCACAGCATCAATGGCGTTTATCAATAAGTTGGAAACCATTCTGTCGATTCTCGCAGGGTCAATCATTGACTGCGTAACAAGCGGGTCATAATTTTCAATAATCCTGATATCCCTGTTCTTAAATGACTCTTTTACTACGGCCACAGAATCAGATACGACTTTATTGAAATCTGCCGGTACCAGATCCGGGGGCTTGTTTCTGGCATAATCAAGCATTGACAAAACCATCGATTTCATTCTCTGGTAGCTTCTGCTTAAAATTCCAGCACCTATTTCTATTTGATGGAAATCCCTGTCTTTCAGTCCATTATTTATAATTTCCAGGCTGCCTTCAAAACCTGTAAGGAGATTTTTGATATCATGTGAGATGCTTCCAATTGTCTGTCCTAATATGACAAGCTGTCGGTCTTTCAGTATCTTCTGGTTGAGTTTGAAATTACTCAAGGCAAAGCTAACCATTGTACAGCCTGCGATTATAAGCGTTGTTTCTTCTGGTGTAAATGTTCCGGCTGACCGTTTCCTTCCTACAATAAGAATACCGAACTTTTCGGATGTTGTCCTCAAAGGGGCAATCAGAAGATTGAACTTTCTGCCTCCTATCTTTTTGTTCTCATAAAGCTTTACTTCGCCAGCGTCAAATCTTTCTTTGGCGAAAAGGTTAAATTCTTCCGGAAAAGAAAACCCATCAGGCATAAACCTGAAACCCGATATCAATGTATCTGTTTCATTGTGTTTGAGAAAGCCAACAATGATGTCAACCTTAATAAATTTTTCTATCTGGTTGCCAAGTATGTCTAACAGTTCCAGTTCATTAGAAAGTGTAGCCATACTTTCCGCAAGATTATGTACCAAAAGTATTTCGCTTAAAAAAGGATAGAAACTTTTTTCAACAGTTTTCATATTTTCAAGAAGTCCATCAACAAAATTATCGAGCTCTGAAATTTTTTCCTTTGTCGATGTCCTTTCCTCTAACTCCTTTAAAAGTAGATTTAATTTATCAGCAAAAAATTCAACCGGTTTTATAACAACAGGATTCACCACAGCCTCAATGGGTTTGATAACTGCTTCCAGCGCTTCTGCAAAAGGATTTTTCTTTTTTCTCTTTTTCATATTTTTAGGTGCTATTTAAAACTGCTAGCCTGATACTAAATAATTCGATTGCACTTACCTTTATATATAAAGGGTGAACTCATTTTTGCTACTTCCTCGACCCATGCTTTAAAATTAGAACTTCAAACGGGATGCGATATCAGGTTAAAAATCCCTATACATCTCAGTAAAATGGGCGGTGCAGGATTTGAACCTGCGGCCTCCTCCGTGTGAGGGAGGCGCTCTTGCCCCTGAGCCAACCGCCCTAACTTTATTTTATCATACTTCACACAGAAATAGAGATATCCTGTTTCCCTGTAAGTTTATAAATAAGTAGAAGCGAAATAAAACTAATAAGCATTCCAAGTGTTCCCAGCGCTGAAGCTATGTAAGGACCATCAGTAACTCTACCAGCAAGCTGATATATACCCTTGGCGATAGGAAAAAATTCCTGTTTGCTTACAAGTATTAGGCCACTCGAAACCTCCATCATTGAAAAAGCAAAAGAAAATACAAATCCTGCTATGATTCCGTTTCTGAGCATTGGAACAATCACTCTTATTAATGTTTTAAATCTGGAAGCACCAAGGTTTAATGCGGCTTCTTCGCATGAAATATCTATCTGCTGAAAATTTGCCACTATCGCCCTTACCGCAAATGGAAGACGTCTTATAACATATGCAACTATGAGAAGAAAAACCGGAAGTTTCCTCGGATCGATGATTGTTTCGGAAAAACCGATAACGTAGGAAAAGGCAAATACAATACCTGGTACGGCCATGGGAAAAATGATAAGGCTTTCAAGAATGTTTTTTCCCCATATATGTGCCCTTGCAAGTATCCATCCTGCTGATATGCTCAAAAAAACAATCAGTAATCCTGCAACTAAACTGTAAATTGTGCTGTTAATCAGACTCACTCTCGCTACTGGATGACGGAAAATTTCAAGATAATAGATAAACGTAAATTTATCAGGGAAGATTGTGAAAAACCACCTTTTTGAGATAGAGTTCAAAATAACTGAAAAATGCGGAAGAAGAGAAATCAAAAGGAAAATACCAAGACAAATTGTTATGAATATTGATGCAGAAGTGGACATTTGCACCGGTTCCATTGTTGTTTTATATCTCACAATGCCAACAAATGACATTTTTGAAAGGATGTACCGAGTAATAAAGAAAAACACAATAGCAATCGCACAGATGAATACGACAAGCACATATCCAGAGGGATTTGAGTGGATATCAGTGAGCGATTGAAAGATAACCACAGGAATCAGCATGGGGTAATCAAAAACAATCGGTGTTCCAAGGTCTGTTAGTGACCAGACGAAGACAAGAAACGCACCTGCAAAATAACCAGGTAACGCAAGGGGGAAGATTATCTTTCTGAATGTTTGGAAAAAAGATGCGCCAAGATTTTTTGCCGATTCGATACAGGATGGCTCTATATTCTCAAAAGAAGAAAGCACATTCAAATAGACTATCGGATAAAGGTGAAGTACCTGAAGAATAAAAATTCCTGTGATACCTGTGCCAAGGAAATCGATTGGATTGTTAATAAGGCCACACTTCATAAGCGCTAAATTAACAGGACCAAAGCGGGAAAGAATATGTCTCATTCCTATTGCAGAAACAAATGGTGGAACAACAAGAGGTAAAAGAAAACTTTTTCTCCAGAAATTTTTTGCCGGAAATTTCACAAAGCACATAACAAATGCAAGCGGAAATGCGACAAAACTTGCAGCGACAGTCACACATACCGCGAGAAATATGCTATTGATGATACTCTCTCTTATAGCGATGTTTGACCATAAGACATAAAAGAGGGAGATCGAAACACTTGCAGACCTGTAGAAAATGAGTAGTACCGGATATACCGTAAAAACACAAAGAAATAAAAGGAGGGCAAAAAAAAGCGATTTCATTTGGATTCCCTGAAGATCAAAAAATCTTCGGCATCAATACCGATTATGCATTTTTTTGTTTCAAAACCTCTGAATACTGAGGGCGGAAAATCTGCCCTTAAAAATAGGTCATTTCTTTTCAACACAACATTGACAAAGCCACCAGTAAATTCATGAGAAACGACTGTACATTCAAATCTATTTCTGACTCTTTCATTCGCTGGATACCGAACAAATTCCGGTCTGAAGCACGCAACAATTTTTTCCCCTGGGTTGAAAGGTTGTTTTGTTTCTGCCTGAATGTCGCCAAGGGATGTTTCAATGATGTAAGTGTTATTTTTTACTTCCCTTACAACACCTGGAATTTCGTTGAGCTGACCAAGAAACCTCGCTGTTTCTAAACAAGAAGGTTTCCTGTAAAGCTGTTCCGGGGATCCAGATTCAAAAATATGGCCATTCAACATAATAGCAATAGTATCTGCAAGATACATTGCTTCTTTCTGATCATGTGTTACATACAAAGTGGTGATGCCAAGATTTTTTTGAAGCGATTTGATCTCCTGTCTTAACTGATCCCTGAGATGGACATCAAGGTTGCTCAGTGGTTCGTCAAGCA
>JAMWBX010000086.1 GCA_023818725.1 Candidatus Omnitrophota bacterium | reverse complement strand
GAAAATGGACAATTCTTGCTCTTCCATACCTCATCGAACTCTGGTTGAAACTGCCTGAGACGAAACAAAACATTTTTGGTGAGGTTGAAATGGTGTTAAAAGAAACTTTTAAGGACTCTTTTATCGGAACCGATGGCGTTACAATTCCAGAATCCCTGTTTCTTTTGTTGAAAAGCAATAGAATTGTTTGTTGTTTTGCAGAGTCCTGCACCGGTGGGCTGGCGGGACATCTTATCACAGAAATTGCAGGGAGTTCTGAATGCTTCAACGGTTCTATAGTTGCTTATTCAAATAAGCTTAAAAAAAAGATATTAAAGGTTCCGAAAACCGTGCTAAAAAGATTTGGTGCAGTAAGCGAAGAAACTGCAATCGCTATGGCAAAAGGTGCAAAGAAGTATGGAAAGGCGGATGTATCCCTGGCAATAACCGGTATTGCCGGGCCAGCCGGAGCTACAATGCACAAGCCAGTTGGATTTGTATGGATGGCGGTTTGTACAGAAAATAATCGTTCAGTAACAAAGAATTTTTACTTTTCCGGGAATCGTTCCGCGATAAAATTAAGGGCAGCTTTGGCAGGAATTGATTTTTTACGCCGTACAATCAAACAGGAGAAATGTTGAGAAATCTGTTTATAATGATAACCTTTTTTGTTGGGATAACATTAGCAATACTGTTTGCCAGGTACCATGCAACCCTTTATGGAGATTTTCAGCCACCAGGGACGCTTGTCGAGATTCCAAAAAATACCAGTTCATACGAAGTTGCGCAGCTGCTAAAAGAAAAAGGTATAATAAAAAATACCAGGCTTTTTTTGAAGGTTCTCACCAGAAATAAGATTGATAAAAAGATTCGCGCTGGAATATATGAGTTTTCCGGCAGACCATATATCAACGATGTTATTGATAAATTGATAAAAGGAAGAATTGCCTATTTGAAACTTGTTTTTCCTGAAGGAATAACCTGTCGTGAAATTGGCAAAATACTGGAACAGGAAGGAATATGTGAATCTGATGAATTTGAAAAGTTTACAAAAGAACAGGGTCTTGAAGGCTTTCTTTTTCCTGACACTTACAAATTTCCTTATGGTGTTTCAAAGGAGGCCATTGTAAAAATAATGATTGGAAGATTCTGGGATGTGGTCAGGAGCATTAATCCAGAGATGGAAACTATCAAAAAAGAGGAACTCATTAAAATTGTGACAATTGCCTCTCTTGTGGAAAAAGAGGCAGAGATAAATTCAGAAAGACCAATTATAGCGGGCATCTTTTATAATCGGTTGAAGAGGAATATGCCACTTCAGAGTTGTGCAACCATAAAATATGTGATAGGGAATAAGAAAAACCTTACTTTGCAGGATCTTAAAATACGCTCACCCTTTAATACTTACAGACACAGAGGATTGCCACCAAGTCCGATCTGCAATCCCGGGAAGAAGTCTCTTGAAGCGGCAATATATCCATCGAAAACTTCTTATCTTTTTTTCGTTTCAAAAGGTGATGGGAGCCATTATTTTTCGACAACATATTCTGAACATTTGAGTGCAAAAAACTTTTATTTGAATCAGCAGGGTTTGGCGCAGGACTCACTAGAATTTTCTTCTGAGCAATGATAAACAAAATTCCAGGTCGTATCTTAGGATAAAAATATTGATAAGAAAATGAGAAGCTTTGGGATTGACATAGGAACCGTAACGTTGAAAGCAGTGTGGTTGGAAGAGAACCAGGTTATAAAGGTTTTCTGGCAGGTACATCAAGGAGAAATTCAACGCATCTGGCAACAGCTGAAAGAAGACTGGCAAATCAAAGATAGTGAAAGGGTTGTAATCACGGGTTATTACCGTCAGTTGATTCCTTTTTTTTCTATACCCGAAAGGATTGCTCAGGAACAGGCAATCAAGTTTCTTTTTCCTAATAGAGAAATTTCCATTCTAAGATTGGGTGGCAGTGGTTTTTCAGTTTTGAATCTCAGGGGCGAAAAGAAGCAATGGCTTTTAAATCCGCGTTGCGCTGCTGGCACCGGTATATTTTTGGATCAGATTTTATCAAGGTTGAATTTAAAAGTGTATGAAATAGATGAACTGGTAAAAGGGATAAGAGGATTGGAGATTACTTCGCGCTGTGGCGTGACAATGAAAACAGATTTCACACATCTTCTGAATCAGGGTAATAACCAGAAAGAAGTCGTTGCCGGATTACTGGATGCTCTGGCAAAGAACGCTGTTGCGCTACTGGTAAAATCTTCTGTTTGCGAAAAAGTCGTGACTATCGGTGGCTTATCAACATGCAAAAGGATTGTTCAGACAATTCAAAGTTTGCTTGATAACTCAAGAGTAGAAACCTGTCCCCAGTCCTTGTATTTCGAGGCACTGGGAGCGGCTTTGATAGCTATAAATACTGAAAGCGTGTTATCTCAGGTTAAAACCCACGTTCAATCGCATCTGGTTTTTCTGCCCGGATTGAAAGATTCCATTAAGGATGTAACAAAATTTGAGTCTCCGAAGATTCAAACGGACTCTGTAAAGGATTTAGTTGCAGGCTTTGATATTGGCTCCACTGGATCAAAAATTGTTATCTTTGGCCAGTTCCCAATTTTTGAGGCATACATAGAAACAAAAGGAGACCCTATTGGTGCAGCGAAGAATCTGATCAAAAAGGTTCCTGAAGATCTGTTAAAGAGGATAAAAGGCGTGGGTGTAACAGGTTCTGGCAGAGAGATTTTGGGCCCACTTTTAAAGGCTACCCTGCGTGATAATCAGGATCAGATTTTTATCTTGAATGAGATTGCTGCTCACGCTCAGGGTGCAGTTTTTTATGATGCTGAGGTGGATACCGTCGTTGACATCGGGGGGCAGGATTCAAAATTTATAAGATTGGAAAATGGTGTTGTTGTAGACCAGGCGATGAATACTGTTTGTTCAGCCGGTACGGGCTCGTTCCTTGCTGAACAGATTCAGCTTCTGGGAATTTCTGATATCAAAGAGTTTGGCAAGTTAGCTTTAGAGTCTGCCAGAGCTGTTGACCTCGGCCAGCACTGCGCAATTTTTATTTCTGAACAGATTGATGCCGCTCAGCAAGAAATGGCAAAGATCGAAGAAATTGTGGCAGGGCTTTATTATTCAATTGTAAGAAACTATAACAATAGAGTTAAGGGGCAAAGGGATTACGGGAAAAAGATTTTTCTTCAGGGGAAGCCTGCTGAAAACATAGCTTTAGCCTGTGCCCTGGCAAGGATTTCAGGAAAAAAAATTATTGTTCCGCCATCGCCCGGTACTATGGGAGCACTTGGAATCTCTATTTTAGCAAAAAAAGAGATTGGGGACCTGGCAAAGAAACCGGTTTTGAATTTCGAAACTTTTCTAAAGACGCAGGTTGTTTCCAAAAGAGAATTCAAATGCCAGTCAAAAGAAAATTGTAAGATTGGCAACCGGTGTACGATTGACTTGATTGAAACAGAAGTTAATGGAGAAAAAATTAAGTTTTTCTGGGGTGGGCGATGTGATAAATATGAAAAATATTCAAAGAAAAACCTGGTTCTGGTTTCTGCTCCACAACCTTTTCTAGAAAGGGAAAGATTAATACAGAAATTGCTGGATAATAATTTTTCAAACGCAAGGAATACTGTTGGAATTCCGCGCGGATTAGAAATCGAGGAGATTTTACCACTTGTCATTAAATTTTTTCAGGAAACAGGATTCAACGTAAAAATCTTAAGGGGAAAGAGTCTGGACTTAATAGAAAAGGGAGCAAAGCTTTGTCAGGTGAGTTTCTGTGCGCCGCTCCAGGTTTTAGCTGGACAGGCAAAGGAATTGGAGGCTCAGGACTTCCTCTTTTTACCAAAGGTAATTGAAATTAAAGCTGAAAAGGGAGAAAAAAGGTGTTATGTCTGTCCATTATCGCAGGCAGTGCCTGACATGTTTTCACCGTTTCTCCCATGCAAGATTCTTAATCCGTTTCTGAACTTCAAGAGTGGTTACAGAAGGGCACTTTGGGAATTTATTTTGATGGGTAAAAAAGCAGGGATTACCCCATGGCGAAGTTATATTGCGTTTAAAAAAGCGGTAAAGACTCAGGAAGAATTTGAAAAGAAACTAAAGGAGATTGGAAGAAAAGCCATTGAATTTGCGAACAAAAATCGGATTCCTGTGATTGTGGTTCTGGGACATCCTTACATTATCAACTCTGCTTTAATAAATGGAAAAATTCCAGAAATTATCGATGAAAAGGGTGGCATTGCTCTACCCGCCGAATGCTACCCACTGGAAGGAAGATCTCCTCAACTGGATAATATCTACTGGGGCTATGGACATCGACTTTTAGATGTTGCCTACCAGGTTAGAAGAAAACAGAATGTTTTCCCCCTCTGGTTGTCTGTTTATTCCTGTGGACCTGATAGTTTTTTAACTCACTTTTTCCAGTATCTCAGTTCAGGTAAGCCGTACTGTTTATTAGAATCTGACGCTTATACTGGAGAAGCAGGCTTTAAAACCAGAATTGAGGCCTTCCTGTATTCAGTTAAAAATTATAAGCCAGAAGAAAAAGAGAAACTTTCAGATCTATCAGCCTTTGAGATAAAAGAAGAGATTCTTCAACAGGTTGAAGGAAGAAAGGTTCTGGTTCCATGGATGGGAGAAGGTTCAATCTTACTTCCAGCGCTTTTGAAATCCTTCTCCGGAGTTGAAGCGGAATGGCTGCCAATAGCTGATGAATCAGCTTTGGAACTGGGGCGTCGGTTCACCCTGGGTAAGGAGTGTTTGCCAGTGATTGTTACACTTGGGTCCCTGCTAAAATATTTGAAGGAACATCCCGGAGAAGAAAAATACGCCTATTTCATGCCAAAAGCCGAAGGTCCATGTCGATTTGGTCAGTATCAGATTTTTGTCAAGATGGTTATGGAAAAGCTGGGACTTTCAGAAAAGGTTATTGTTGTCTCCCCTACTCCTGAAACCGGATATCATTTAGGAAAAAAATTAAAATCTTCTATGCAGGCTAAGTCATGGGCAACATTTGTCCTAGTTGACCTGCTGAAGGATGCCCTGCACCAGATTCGACCTGTTGAAAAAAAATCAGGTCAGGCAGAAGAACTTTTCAACCATTGTTTGAAACTGGCTGAAGATATGATTTTAAAAGGAAAGAATGATTGGACTGGTTATAAAAATTTGTGGGGAATGGAAGAGCTTGCTCGTTTTGCAGCAAATGAATTCAAACAGATTCCTGTTTTTCAGGAAAAAAGACCGAAAATTCTTGTGACCGGCGAAATTTATGTAAGACTGGATGCCTTCTCAAATAATCATGTTATTAGAAAACTGGAATCGCTGGGAGCAACGGTGAAGCTTGCGCCATTTAGAGAGTGGGTAAACTATGCGCTATGGTGGCGAAGAAAAGGATTGACCGTGACAAAGCAAAATCGAGTGAAGACTTATCTTACCTGGCTTGTTCAGAGAAGGATTGAGGAGCGTCTTTATAGGATTTTTGCCAGAGAACTTGGCTGGCATGAAGACCACTCGGTTGATCAGATTCTCAATGCTGCCAGGGATTATTTATCTTATCTAAGGCCGTTGGGTGAAGCTGCACTTACAATTGGGTTGCCTCTTTTGTTGTGGAAAAAGAAGGAGATTGACGGTGCAGTTTTAGTTGGACCGTTTGAATGTATGCCTACCAGAATCGCAGAAACGCAATTGAGGCTGGTTTCAGAAAAAACAGGGCTACCGATTATCTCGCTTTCTTTTCATGGCGATCCATTGAACACTGATCCGCTGGAAGTTTTTGTCTGGGAACTAAAGAACAAATAGATCAGCGGCTGATTGCTGATTTTTGTCTGCAAGCAATAATTTCTATTTTTTTATTTCGTCGGAATGACAGAGATTCGATATGGCTGGGGTTTATAGCCGCGAAGAATCAAATATTTTGTTAAGATAGCAACCATGGCGCCATTATCGATGCACAGGTCAGGCTCTGGGATAACTGCCTTTACCTTTTTGTCTGCCAGGTAATTTTTAATTCTATGCTTGACATACTTGTTTCTTAAAACGCCACCGCCAAAAAGAAAATATTTTACTGGATACAATTTCAGAGCATCATCGATCTTTAAAAGAATTGAATTGGTAATTGATTTTTGAAATGATGCGGC
>JAMWBX010000085.1 GCA_023818725.1 Candidatus Omnitrophota bacterium | reverse complement strand
TGCACCGGGCACTGCAACGCCTCAGCGCTACCCTCTGGGGTGTCTGCAGTACGACGATGGCAATTGCTAAGGAGTGTAAGGCATACAACTTCCTTTCAGCCTGAGGCGTGATACAATAATGGCTATGCCAACAGAAATGTTCCGCCGCAGGGCATAACGCCTGATCCAAAAATCTGGATTATGTTTGCCGCTATCTGGTGCGATACGATACATGCGTATGACAATCCAATATCCTGGCAAACTTTGAGGCAGGCAGAGATGATTAAAAAATGGTGTTCAATGTACAAAAATGTTTATATGTACAACTATATGTATTATATGCTTGCAGGTTGTGGCGCGCCTATTTTTCTTGCGCGCAAGCATATGCATGATATGCCTCTTTACAAGAAATGGGGGGTTGTGGGATTTTCCAATGAAGGTAGAACAATAAGACTTGAATCAGGCATATTTCCAACATACATTTATGCAAGAATGATGTGGGATGTAAACTTAGATGCAAAGGCATTAATGGACGAATTCTTTGTAAACTGGTATGGACCAGCAGCAGAACCAGCAAAAGCATTCTGGGAAGAATTAGAAGAAACTATGGAAAAGACCCCATGGCTTGGTCATGAAGACAGAATTTTGCCATATGTTTATTCAGACCAGTTGATTGAAAAACTTGAAAACCATATCAAAAAGGCAGAAAGCCTCGCAAAAGAAAAAATCCACAAAGAACATGTTTTTGCTGACAGGGTCGCTCTTGAAACACTGAAGGCGTTTATGAATATGCATAAGGCAGAATGGGCTGCTGATTTTGCTGAGGCAGCGAGGCAGGCAAGAAAAATGCTTGATGTAAGGGCAGAAGCGTCTAAATTGAGCAGGTTTTATTTTGACCCTGATCCTTCAAGAGGCGGGGATGACGTCGGATACTACTACTGGTCAGCAGCATCAAGGGAAAAATATTATCAGAAGCTTGCAGATATGACAGCAGGAAAAACAGGAGAAATGGTTGCTGTGCTTCCTGAAAAAGCAAGATTCTCTACTGACCTGCGAGACGACGGAAGATATACGGGATGGTATTTGCCCGAATTTGATGATTCAAAATGGACAAGCATTTCAACCACGATTCCTTTTTATCGACAGGGTTACTGCGACAGCCAGGGATATCCTTATATGGGCGCGATATGGTACCGGCTCAATGTGAATGTGCCTGCTTCAGCAAAGGGAAAGAAAATTTTCCTTTATGCGCCGGCAGTTGAAACAGAAGCATGGGTCTGGGTTAATGGAAAATTTGTCGGACACAGGCCTTACAGAGATGCCTATGAAAGACCCAATGAAATCAATATGGATATAACAGATGCCATATTGCCAGGAAAAACAAATATTATTGCCATTAGAGTCCATACTGGATTTAATGCAGCTCAACAATCCGCTGGATTAACATCAAGATTATTTTTGTATTCACCAAAGTAATGAATGTCTGGATGTTAAAAAACCAGATTCTTTCAGCAAAACATTGATAGGGGGAAAAGGTGATCAAAAAATTAGCCATTTTTTCCATAATGCTTTGCTTGTTTACAGCATGCGCTTTTTCTCAAAAAATCCAGAAGCTGCCATTTGCTTTTTTGCGCTCATCAGATACAGCTGGTGCGCATATCTTCTGCGTTGTTGCTGACCCAGTAAAGAAAAAACTTTATGCTGGAACATATTCATATGACCCTGAAAGAAAAGGTCTTTTAGTCTTTGACCTAAAAGACGATGGGGCTGTTTCAGGAAAAGCGAGAAAATATTCAGACCACCCTGATCCAATGCCTTACCCCCTGCCATCAGGTGGATGGAGTTCAGTTACTGCTCTTTATCTTGACAGAAAACATAATAAACTTTTCCTTGGAGTTGCAGTGGCTGGTGTGAAAGGTTTTGAAAATTTCACAAAGTCCCTTGTAATGTATAACCTTGATCAGAATGGGGAACCAATAGGAACTCCTGTGGCATTTGAGAGCGGTAATCCGTATAAACATATCGCTGCAATCACAATGCATCCAAGATTCAACAGGCTTTATATTGTTGGCTGGGGCGGTTCAGGAGTTTATGCGATTGACCTTGATGAAAACGGAATACCCGGTTCAAAGCCAGTGGCATACTCAGTGCCAGGCAATGGTAAATATTCAATCAGTTTTAATTCAGATGCTACAAAGGTTTATCTTGGAACATACCCATCAACCCTTCAGGTGTGCGATGTGGATGCCGCTGGAGCAATCTCAAATGTGCGATGGTATCAGGTGAAAAACGGACCTCAGGAGTATATGATCTGTGTTGCAACCGAGAAAGCCGTTTTTTTCAAAGGACCGGAAAACAACCTCTCTTATTTTTTGCTTGATAAATCCGGCAATGTTGAAGGTGAATTTAAAACTATTCAAAATTTTCCCGTTCAAAGCATCACTGCCTCTGACAGAGAAGGAAAAATTGTAGTTTCAACCCCCTCAAGTTTTACCGATGCAATAAGTGGTAAAACAATTGTTGATGGATTTACATTAAAAGAAATCGAACTTACGCCTGAAGGAAATATCAATATAACGCGGCAATCTGAAAGATTTATCAGAGAAAAAGTCCAGTGTGCCAGTGGACTCCCATTTATTGCAGTTGCAACAGCGCATCTTGGCTGGGGTTTTCTTGGCAACAGAATTTCAGGGGTTGAAATGAAGGTAACACTGAAATCAGTTGAGTCAGAAAATCCACTTCCTCCAGCATTCAAAACAATCAAGATAGGAAATGAACAGAAATATCTGAAATTTATCTATTCACCGAAATTCAACAGCTTATATGCGGCAGGGGATAACACCATCTATGTCTATCGACCGGAACCGGGGGAAGAAATTGTTTCTATTGCTTGTCCTGAATTAAAAGGGCCGCTTGCACTTGATGAGACATCAGGCATTCTTTACGCTGCAAGAAAAGATGGAACAATTGCCGTAAGAAAAATTGATAACTCAGGAATTCCTGCGTCAGATGGCGAAAATATTCAATCAGGAGTTAACCCAGTTAATCTTCTTTTGTTCAATCAGAAAGCAAAAATTTTGTATGTTATTGGCTCATTACAAAAAGAACAACCAGAATCACCTGTATTTTGCAGGATACAGGGACTTTATTATGATACAGCAGCAATTGTGGATCCCATTAAGGGAAAACTTTATATCGCCAGTCAGTACAATAAAAATCAGAACCTTACTGTCTGGGAGCTTGATAAAAACGGCAGGCCTGTTTCTGATATACCCAGAAGATATCCTGATGGGTTTGTTTCAGAAAACAAAAGAAGCCTGCTATATGGAATGGCGCTCAATATGAAAAAGTCAAAATTGTATCTATCAGGAATGCTTGAAAGTCCGCAAAAAGACCAGGCAGGAATAATGGTTTATGAGCTTGACCCAGAAGGAAATCCCGCAGGCACCCCGAAATTTTATCCAACAAGAAACAAGTACAACAGCCCCTGGGATATACAGGTTTCTGCTGATGGAAATAAACTCTATGAGGTTGGATGGGGAACGCCTCAGGTCTTTGAATGGGGCATTGACAGAGATGGATTTTTAACAGGCGAGCCATATGTATGGCAAACATCTGGCAATGGTAAATCTCAGATTCTCAGTATGTTAGAAAAAGGCATTATTCTTCTCGGCACATATCCATCAATTCTTGAAGTAATTCCAGCGGATAAACAGGGAAAACCACTTGGCGGTGTTTCTGTCTCCTTTTCGACAGACAAAGGAAGAATTAACTCAGGTTTTCTTACACCTGGCATCTCAACCGACTGGATATCACTTGACACTCAACTAAAAGATGGTATCGGTTTATCAAAGATTACCTGCGAAATGTCAGGCGCTACCATAAAAAAAGCCCGGTTGCAGTTTGATTTCAGAAAGGCAACTGAAGGAAAAATACAAAATCTTAAGAACTTCAGTGTTGAAACAGCCGGAAATACAATCAGTGTATTTGTTCCGAAATATGGCCTGGATGAACCCGAAAAACTTGCATCAATGATACAGTCGAGCATTGACAAGTTTAAACAATATCTTTCATATGCTGAAAAATATGCCCTGAAACCAGAAGAAAGGCCGAAGGAAATAATCGTGGCAAATGGATTAATCAGCCTTGATGGAACAGAAGAAACCCTTGAAGATGGTCTTAAAATACTTTCAATGCTGGGACATAACACAATCCAGATATGGCACTGGGGAAATATCAGTCCTGAAGAAATAAGAAAGAAAGCCTCGCAGTATGGATTCAATAAGTTCCGCGGAGCTGTCTACAATCCGCCTTCCTATTTTGATTACAACAGTTCAATGGTGACTGATGAGTATCTTGATAACTGGCTTTCAGGTATAAAAAAGTCGTTTTCAAACACGGGACAGAAAGACAGTGAGATGGTTCTTTTTCATATGGCAGATGAGCCTGGATGGTATTATCCTCATCAGATAGATGAGGTGAAAAAGGACACTTCGCGATTGAAAGTATTCAGGGATTACTTGAAATCAAAAGGATTTACTCCGCAAACATTTGGGAAAAATTCGTGGGAAGAAGTTTACCCAATGAAATTGAGCGAACCAATTACACTTGCCGATAAGAAGCTTTTCTTCTGGACAACAAGATTTTTTGTAGAATCCTTAAGTAATGCATTTGCAGCAGCAACAAGAGCATTTCAAAGAGCATACAATCAGAACATTCTGACAACCACAAATCTTAATAACTGGCCTGGCCTGTTCTTCAGAGCATCTCCAGGAGTTAAAATTGCCAACAACTGGGATGCTGGTCCTGATGCTGGAATGGGACTTCCTGACTGGTTTGATCTAGGAAGGAAAAAGGCAATCTCCTGCATCTGGACAGAGGACTGGTTTGGTGATAGTTCAGCTCAAAACTGGTCGATGTATGGGGATCTTTTGCGATGCGCTGCAAGGGAGGGACAGATTGAGTATGGCGGTTACATTGTGGGTCATACCACAGGAAGTATGCCAGAAGGCGCAAAATACAAGATTATGGCGCTTGCTGGGCATGGCGCAAAAGCTATTGACCCTTATATTTTTGGACCAAATCCTGCGTTCGCAGACGGCTGGTCAGAAAAAGAACAGGTTTATCAATCCCTTGCAGAAGGAATAAAAATTCTTGGCAAAAGCGAAAAACTTGTTGCTCCTGGAAGACCGATGGACGGAACAGTCGCAATTCTTCTGCCTCAGGCAAGCCAGGTGTGGGAAAAGAATTCAAGTATAAAAGCATATATTTGGGAACTTTACGGACTTCATGAGGCACTCACTCATGAAAACTATCCTGTGGATTTTGTTGACGATTTTGATATTGAAGATGGCATCCTGCATAAAAAGAAATATTCAGTCTTGTATATCACTGCGCCAGATCTTTCTGATAGGGCGCAGAAAAATATTGTTGATTGGGTTTCAGCAGGCAGGACTCTTGTAATGATGCCTGGCGCATGTAATTTTGATCAGTATAATGAACCTGTCAACATTGTTACAAAGATTGCAGGAATTAAGCAGGTTTCTGTTGAAAGAGCACCTCAGGTCCATCCGTCAGAGATTGACAGATTGAAAAAAACAAAGATTCTCATAAAGGACGAAAGATTTAGCGTGGAGGAAGTTTTGACAGGATTTCAAACAGTGCCCCTTGTTCCAGTAACAGGAAAAACCCTTGCGGTTTTTGAAGATGGCTCAAACGCCATTGTTGAAGCCAGTTATAATAAAGGCAAGATTTTCTCTTATGGCTTCTGGCCAGGAATTACATATCATCTGAGCCCTGACAGGTCTGACTATAAGAAACTTCCTCAAGGTTGGTCTGAAGAAGCGAGAAAAATGGTAACAATGCCGGCAAAATTTGCAAACGCCCAGAAGTTAGTTGAAATAAACCAACCACTTGTTGAAGGATGCTATCTTTTTTCAGAAAAAGGAATTGCAGTGATACTTTTGAACTGGTCAGGCAAGCCAATTTCAGAACTGGAACTGGTAATCGATGGCGCAGAAAACGCAACAAAGGTAGAATCAATAGAACATAAAAGCGTCCGCTGGGAAAAAATAGCAAACAAGGTCAAAGCTAAACTGCCTTTGAAAACAGTGGATGTCCTGATGCTTTATTTTTAATAATGAAGATGACAAAGAGACAAAGGGTTGA
>JAMWBX010000084.1 GCA_023818725.1 Candidatus Omnitrophota bacterium | reverse complement strand
CTCAAATTTTCGTTCTTCCTTTCATTAGCAATTATCTCTGGGTGCATATTTGGTCCCGAATACAAACCAGAGAAAATTCAAAATTTTGAAATAATCCCCGATAGAAGCGCTGTTTATCTATTAGATATTGCCGATGTTTTTGTTTATCCTTCTGGCGCGTCCATTACAACTGTCCATCAAAAGATACTCGTTACCGGAGAAAAAGGAAAACACCACGGTACATTGCAGATTTCATACGATGAGGAAAGGCAAAGCGTGGAAATAATTGAAGCTAAGACAATTACTCCGGACAACAAAGTAATAAATGTCAGGAAATCCGATATTAGAATCATTACGCCTGCTGAATTGAGCCCGTACTCAGTTCTCTACCCCGGGATAAGAGTTTGCACAATCACATTTCCAGCAGTAAACATTGGAAGCACCATTGAATATATCTACAGGATAAGGACTAAAAAACCATTGATGCAGGGCGAATTCTGGGACGGTTTTTATTTTCAAAGTACAGAGCCATTTATACTCTCACGGTATACACTTACCCTGCCTGAAAGTAAAAGATTGTACACGCATCCATTTTGTGTGGATCTGAAAGAGAAAAAGAAAAAAAGAAAACTTTGCACATACCGGTGGGAAAAAAGCAACATGCCCGCACTAATTCCAGAAAACATGATGCCACCGCTGTCAGAAATAGTCCCCAGAATTCTCGTAACAACTATAAAGGACTGGGAAGCAATAGGCAGGTGGTTTTTTAATCTTGCCAGGGACTCAACAAATCCGGATTCCAGCATTATCGCAACCGCAAAGAAAATTACAGAAAAGGCAACCACCGAGGAAGAAAAAATAAAGGCTGTTTACCATTTCATCTGTCAAAACATAAGATACCTCGGTCTTGAACTTGGAATACATGGATTCAAACCACATGATGCGAAAGATGTATTGAGGCTTGGTTATGGCGATTGTAAGGACAAATCCGCTTTGATGGTTGCCATGTTAAAAACCCTCGGCATTAAGTCCTACATAGCGCTTATAAACACCGAACGGGATATCGAAGAAAATGTGCCGTTTCCGGGTCAGTTCAACCATGCAATAGTGGCGGTGTTGAAGGATAACGGGTTTTTAATCCTGGATCCAACATCTGAAGTTATACCTTTCCCTGAATTACCGCCATCCGACCAGAATAAAACTGTACTTATACCAACCGAAGACAGAACATTTTTAATAAAAACTGAAGGTGCAAAAGCGGAAGAAAACCAAAAAAAACGCGAAATAGTTGCCTTTTTAGATTCTACCGGAGATATAAAGGCAAGTGTTACGATAGAAATGAATGGAATTTTTGCTGCATCAATCAGAAACACATTCAGGTACCTGTCTGATGAAGAGAGAAAAAGAGAACTCTTGAAAAGTCTCAACAGGATCATTCCAAATACATCTCTTGAGTCATTTAATGTTGAAGGAATTTCTTCTCTTGACGAACCTGTTAAACAGTCATATGCTTTTTACTCAAAAAAATATGCAACAGATATACAGGCACGGCTTTTGTTCAAACCTGCCTTGCTTGAAAAGATTGAAACAACAGAATTGATAAGTCTTGCTAAGAGAAACTATTCAATTCGTTATCCATACAGAAGCTTAAACGTCGACAGAATAACGTTTAACCTGCCAGATAATTGCGTCGTTGATGCATTTCCAGACCCGGTTGAAATCGAAACAAAATTTGGAATTTACCTGACAAGATTTGAAATAGAAAAAAATAAACTCATTTATGAAAGGGTGTTTTCTCTGAATATGCTTGAAATAAAACCCGAAGAATACCTGGAATTTAAGAAGTTTTTTGAGCAGGTTGCCTACAACGATAGTTTGCAAGTGATACTGAAAAAAACACATTAATTTTCTGATACAGTGAAAAACCCTTTTTAGTAAGCAATACTTATTATTTTTTTGCAAAGCAGAACAGGGGGAGGTCGTGAACGAATTACAATTAAGAGATTTGCTATCAGTAATGGAGTCTATAAATGCTTCTGACATTCATCTTCAGGCTGGTTCTCAAGTTGCTTACAGAATAAAAGGAGAAATAGTCAAGCAGGAGAATTCCCCTGCACTGGACGAAGAAAAATTAAGAAAAATTATCTTCGACGTTCTAAGCGAAAAAGATAAAAAAACCTTTGAAGAAAAAGGTACACTTGATACAGCAATAAGTTTCTCAGGCATTGGAAGATTCAGAATGAGCGTTTTTCTCCAGAGAGGTTCCATTGCTCTTGCTGCAAGGAGAATTTCAAACAAAATACCGGATTTCGAATCCCTCAATCTTCCTGAGGCCACAAAAAATATAACAATGTTTCCAAATGGATTGGTGCTTGTCACCGGTCCAACCGGATGTGGAAAATCAAGCACACTAGCAGCTATAATCAACGGAATAAACAGAATCAGAAGATGCCATATTATGTGCATAGAGGACCCCATTGAATACCTCTATAAAAATGAGCTTGCAATAGTAAATCAGAGGGAAATCGGAATTGATGTTCCAAATTTTAAAGAAGCCCTTAGGTATATTGTGAGACAGGATCCGGATGTCATCCTGGTAGGTGAAATAAGAGACAGAGAAACAATTGAATTCGCACTGCAGGCAGCTGAAACCGGTCACTTAGTTTTCGGCACCCTTCACAGTGCTAATGTCAGCCAGACTATTAACAGGATTTTAAACTTCTTCCCGCATTCAGAACACCCATCAGTCAGAAGGTCCATTGCAGCCCATGTAAAGACTGTAATGTCTCAGATGCTGTTACCATCCTGCAGAGAAGAAGTGCACCTTGTACCGGCCGTTGAACTGATGTTTACCAATTCAACGATAAGTCGTCTTATCATTGAAGAGCAAGAGTCGAAGATCATAAAGGCGATCAGGGCAGGAAAAAATGAGGGAATGCAGGATTTTGAACAGTCACTCTATGAGTTGATAACTAAAGGACTCATAACAAAGGAAGTTGGCCTTGAACACGCTGATAATCCGCACAGTCTTGATATGAAATTAAGAGGCATAACACTTTCCGAAGAGGGTGGAATTATTTCATGAAAAAATTCATCTTTATTTTTTTATTTTTTTCCATTATTTTTTTGTGGCAAAATACCAATTTCTGTAAGTCCAAAAATCTAACCTTCGCTGTTTTTGGAGACTGCCATCTCTCTGATGAAACATCACTCAGCGAAAAAATCTTAGCGAAAATAGTAGAGGCAATCAATACCAGTGAATCGAATCCTGAATTTGTGGTATGCCTCGGCGATATCGTCGCATATCCTGTAAGTGTGGATAAAATCAGATATGAAAAGGCCCTTGATAAATACATTGCATATACAAGAATGCTTAAGGTGCCAGTTTATACAATTCCTGGGAATCATGACCTTGAGGGCGGTAGAGAATTTGAAGAAATTTTCCAGAAAAAGATGGGAAACTTTTTTTTCAATATTGAAAGAAAGAATTTTTTGTTATTTTTTCTCGACAGTGAAAATATGTCAGAAACACAGATAAGCTGGCTAAGAGAAAAAATAAAAAAAACCCACCAGAAAAAGATAGTGTTTATGCATAAACCTGTTCTTCCAACTTTCACAGGTAAAGGCTATGGACTTGACATCAAGGTTCTTGTGCATCTCAAAGCAATATTTGAAAACAACAATGTTACTACCGTCATCTCGGGGCACGAGCACTTTTTTTATACAAAAAAAACAGGAAAATTGACACAGGTTATTTCTGGCGGAGCCGGTGGCAAACTTGCGCCTGCCCCTGAAGGTGGAATAAGCAACTATCATTATTGTATAATTACTATCAAGGATAATGGCTCTGTACGTGTAAAGCCAGTGTTTATAAAATGTGACGAAAGGAATTAGCAATGGACTGGGAAATATTCAGTTTGAATAATGGAGTAACTTTAATCTATAAACAGAAAAAGGAATGCTATTCTGTTGCAATGGGAGTTTTTGTGAGATCCGGAGTGAGATATGAAACAGAGCAATACTCAGGAATATCGCACTTTGTTGAACATCTTCTTTTCAAAGGAACTAAAAACAGGTCGGCAAGAGAATTAAAGGAAGCAATCGAAGGAAAAGGCGGAAGTTTTAACGCTTTTACTGCTGAAGAACTTGTTTGCTATCACATCAGAATTCTGCAGCAATATATGGAAGCAGGAATTGAAATACTAGCAGATATGATTAAAAATCCCTTGTTTAAGCCCGAGGACATTGATAGAGAGCGTAATGTCATTCTTGAAGAAATTAATATGTACATGGACATCCCTGCACGTTATGTGTATGACCTTCTTGATGCAATCATGTTTTCCAAGCATCCTCTCGGCACCTCGGGTCTTGGAACGCCTGAAACACTAAGAAACATCAACAGGCACGTACTGTTTAATTACACAGAAAACTTTCATACAGGGCAGAATATTATTCTTGGAGTGGTCGGAAATTTCAATAGAGATAAACTTCTGCATCTGACTGAGACCCATTTTGGTACGATTGAGAAAGGAAAAAAAGCTTGCTTTTCTCCTTTCGCAAATTTTCAGAATAAAGGCAAATTTAATATAAAGGTGAAAGAAACCGAACAATGCCATTTCTGTGTCGGTTTTTATTCATATCCGAGAGAAGACGAAAGAAGATTTCCTCTTGCGGTTGCCAGCACTGCCCTTGGAGGCAATATGAGCAGTAGACTTTTTAATGAAGTCAGAGAAAATCGGGGACTTGTTTACGATATAAAATGCCAGGTCAAAAGTTTTTACGATACTGGCGCCCTGATTATTTCGGCAGGATTGCGTCCGGACAATCTAATTGAATGTTTAAAAGTAATAAAAGATCAGATAGACAGTATTAAAGACAACAAAATATCAGAAGAGGAACTTGGGCGTGCCAGGGAGTATTTGGTATCACAGTTGCTGATGGGTTTGGAAGATCCGATGGAATATATGCTCTGGATTGGTGAACAGAAAACAGTACGTAAAAAAATGATTTCAATAAGAAAAGTTGTTGAAAAAATCAAAAGTGTAACAGTTGAAGATATTAAAAATATATGCAATGATATATTCACAACAACACCATTTTTTGCCATGATTGGACCAGAAGAAAAAAAAGAACAAATATCCAAAATTCTGGAGGTCAACAGATGATTAAAAAGGATATTATAGAAAAAATAGTAGGAGAGACAGGCCTCAGCAGACCCATGGTGAAGATGATTGTAGAAAAATTTATCGAACAGATCAGAAAATCACTTCTCGAGAAGGAAAGAATTGAATTGAGAAATCTCGGAGTTTTTAAGGTCAAAAAAATGAAAGCAAAAAAGGGTCGCAATCTTAGAACCGGAGAGGAAGTGCCTGTGCCTGAGAAATGGAAGGTAACATTTAAACCTTCAAAATTTTTCACAAGGATAAATCAGGAGAAATCAGAGCAATCATTGCCTCTTGATTCCACTGAAAATAAGTAACAAGGACCTTTCTAACAGCGAGAGTCAAAATTCTCCAGAACGCAATAATATATGTAGACAAATTTCCGATAACAGGGGTGTGATATGGCGATAGGATTCGGGGTCGTAGGTCTTGGAATGGGGTATTCCAGAGCAAAACAGGTAATAAATACCAAGGACGCAGAACTTGTGGCGGTTTGCGACATAAACGAAGAAAGATTAAAAAAGGCCTGTGAAGATTTCAAATGCGAAGGCTATTCGGATTTTGACCAGATGTTGAAAAATAAAGATGTGAATGTTGTCTATGTAATGACACCAAGCGGCACTCATCTTGATTTCGGAAAAAAAGCCGCAGAAGCAGGAAAACATGTGATAACGACCAAACCAATGGAAGTTAGTGTCCAGAGATGCAAAGAATTCATTCGTGTTTGCAAAAAAAACAATGTGGAACTTGTGGTCGATTTTGAAATGAGATACAGGACGGAACTGCAGCAATTGAAAGCCGCGATAGAATCAGGTGAGCTTGGTGAAATCATTTTTGCCGAAGCCAGATGCAAGTGGTGGAGAACTCAGGAATATTATAATGCAGGTGGGTGGCGGGGAACATGGAAATATGATGGAGGCGGCTCTGCTGCAAATCAAGGAATTCATGTTATTGATTTGCTTGTATGGTTATGCGGAGATCCAAAGAACATTCTTTTTTCAAGGTATGG
>JAMWBX010000083.1 GCA_023818725.1 Candidatus Omnitrophota bacterium | reverse complement strand
TTTTCACAGGGTCGCAATTCCAGGCACAATTTTTGATCAGCTCCAGATGGAGTTTAATCTGACGGCAAATCAGGTGGCAAGCCTTGGGACAATCGTTTTGGGGATATACGGAATCTTGCAGTTTTTTGTTGGTTCCTTTATGGACTTTTTTGGAACAAACCGGATTTTTGTCGCAGGCGGATTTTTGCTTTGCGCTGGTTCGATTGTTTTTTCAGTTTCTCATTCAGTTTTTTCTCTATATTTTTCCAGGGTTCTTGTCGGTTTTGGCGCAAGTGTTGCATATCTCGGAATTGTAAAGAAAACAGATGAGCTGTTTGGTTCTGATTTTTTCCCAGTTATGATTGGCATTGCGCTTTTCTTTGGATACTCAGGTGGACTTTTTGCAACACTTCCTTTCGAAAGGCTTGTTTTCGCTTTTGGCTGGCGATCCACTTTGCTGTGGATGAGTGTGATGATTCTGGCTGTGATGATTATCATACTTACAATTTTTATAAGACAGGATCAACTGAGACATAAAACAAATTCAATTTCATTGAAAAACATAAGACAGACACTATTAAACAGAGGTTCTTATCCTGTGATAATTACCGCCTCCCTGTATTTTACAATCTACTTTATTTTCCAGGGAATAATCGGTAAAAAACTTTTACAGGATACCTGCGGCATAAGCTCAAAGATTGCAGCGTCCTTTACTTTTGTTATGATGGCATCCGCAATGTTTTTTGTTCTTTTCTGGGGAGTGCTTGTGCGAATAATAAAAGCAAGAAAAAATCTTATGACTTCACTATGCTGGATTTCAATATCCGGTTGTATTCTGATTATCGCCAATCTTATTTTCTGGAAAGAACCGATGTTATTTTTCCTTTCTTTTTTCCTTTTTGCTTTAATTGGGGGTTCAGGACCATTGACAACAACTCTGATGAAGGAAATAAATCCGGCTGCTATTGGTACCTCAGTTGGATTTATTAACGGGATATGTTATATTTTTGTCGCAGTTGCAGGAAATATCACAGGTTTTATTATGAATAAATTTTCCTCAAAAGCAATTATGACATCTCAGGCAGTGATATATCCAGTTTCGGCTTATACAGTTGTTGCAGTATTCTGTCTTGTTTTGAGTATCATTGCCCTGTTGTTTTCATTTAGGATAAAAGAACTGCATATGACCTTTGAGATTAAGGTTCCTGAACCTTCTTAACCCGGAGGAAGTATGAAATACACTCAGATTGGCAAGACAGATTTGATTGTTTCAAGAATATGCTTTGGATGCTGGCAGCTTTCTCCAAGGTTTTGGGGAAATATATCCATTGAACAATGGAACATTGCACTTGAAAGAGCAATGGAGCTTGGGATAAATTTTATTGACACTGCTGATGTTTATGGTGATGGAATGGCTGAAACTGTTCTCGGAGAATTTCTACAAAGCCACAAATGCAGACAGAAACTAATAATTGCAACAAAATTCTACTGGAACTTTCAGGATCCAGACAATAGATATCCGGATACAGGATATGATTACATCATTCAGGAATGCGAGGCATCTTTGAAAAGGTTGAAAACCGATTATATTGACCTTTATCAGATTCATTCCTGGGATCCGCTTGCAAGACCTGAAGAAATTGCAGCAGCATTATTGACGCTTAAGAAACAGGGGAAAATAAGACATATCGGAGTCAGCAACACAAATGTTCATCAGATGAGTATGTATCTGAAACACATGGACATAGAATGTCTCCAACCTCTTTACAATATTCTCGATAGAGAGATTGAAAATGAAGAACTTCCTTTTTGCCTTGAGAAAAAAATAGGGGTTATCACTTATTCAAGTCTGGCACGTGGACTTCTTACAGGAAAATACAGCAAGGATCAGAAATTTGAAGATTCAAGGGCAAGTCATCCTCGTTTCACGGGTGAAAATTTCAAAAAGATACTGAATGCCGTGGATACCTTTATGAAGCCTGTTGCCGAAAGTCTTGGATTGACAGTTGCCGGGCTTGCAATAAGATGGATACTTACCCATCCTGCCATAAGCTCCGCTATTGTAGGTATAAAGAAACCCGAGCACATTGAGACAGTTGTCAAGGCGGCTGACGATGTGCTTGAAAGGAAATTATGGCACAAACTGGCAAATGAAATGAAAAACGCCTGCGGGACATAATTTTGAAAGAAGGAGAATTCAATGAGAAGGACTTTTCTTTTTTATTTTGTGTTTTCAGTAGTTTGCTTTGCTGGTATCAGTGTTGACTGGACGCTTCCTTTTCCAACTGATACTGCTTTTGTTATTCCGTACTCAAGCATAACTGTTGATGGTGTTTTAACAGAGGATGAGTGGGCAAATAGTTTGTGTTTTCCGGTAAGGTCAAAATTCCATATTGCCACTGCGAAAAGACAATGGGCAGGACCAATGGATGCAGGAATGGAGTTCTATGCGGCATGGAATGAAAAGGGGTTGTTTTTCGGTGCCATTGTCGCTGATAACGAAGTTATCAATGATGCGCCTGTTGAAGCTACTTATCAACAGGATTGCATAGAAATTTTTATCGATGGAAGAGAAAAAAATCGCTTTATGAAACCGCCATACAGTAAAGGATGCTACCAGATTTTAGTTAAACCTCCTTCTGGCGAGAACAAACCCATCGCAACAACATATGGTGCAAATAAGATCAAGGATATGCAGGTTGAAGGAAAAAGAACAAAACAGGGTTATGTTATTGAACTTTTTGTTCCTTGGTCGGCATTTCCTGATATCAGTCAGCCATACACGGGCAGGGATATTGCAATTGGAGTGATGCTTGACGACTATGATAAAAAAGACACCGGTTTATCGCAGCCATTGAGTTTGGGTTATTGCGGGAAAAAGGATTTATATAAAAATCCGCAGAACTTCATCCGTCTTGTGTGTGGAGAGAAAAAAGATCAGTTTTTTTCCATCGAGTGTCCTTCAATTACGTTTGAAAAAACACTTTCTGTTTCTGTGGAAACAGGCTCAATGACAGGGAAAATTTCTTCGCTAAAAATCAGGATAGAGGATAAGGATGGGAAAATAATTAAAGAGAAAACACCAAAACTAACACAATATGCACCTCCATGGACTAACGCAATAAAAGCAGAAACTTTTTTTGATGGTGAAAAAATCAGTGAGGATTTTTTCTTTGTTTGTGTTGTTACGGAAGGGAAAAAGGAAAAACTAATCAGCAAAAAACCTGTTGTTTTTCTTGGAAATGTGCTTGCTGAAATTCTTTCATCAATCTCGAAGGCAGATATTAAAAAACTGTCGCAGACAGATCCTTTCAGGGCAACCGGATTTCTTGCGGTGGGTGCCTGCTATGAAAAAATTAAAAGAACTGTGGAGACTGATGACAAAGACAGACTTGTTGCATCAGTCAGAGAGACCGCTGCCAGGCTTGATATCCTGAACAGAAAAAAACTGAAAGAAACATCTTCTCTTATTGATTTTCTTGTTCTGACGCAGGAGCCAGAAGCACAGGTTGTTGTCGAGTATCCAGCAATGGATTTGGCATCCATTACTTTTTACTGGGGAAGTTTTCCGCTTGCAAATGTCAGGGTAAAAAAATTCCCGGATGAAAACATGGCAAAAGAGGCGGCAAGACAGAAGATGGAAGGATTTATAGACCTGCTTGAAGATGTCAATCCAGCAGGTCCTGTTGTTATCGCTGGACTACCGGCAAGGGCTTCATCCTGGGCGTATATGGTTTTTTATTTCAACATTTTGAATTTTGATGCGAAAAAACAACTAATGGTTGTCCTGCCGCCAAAAAAACAAATTTATGTTATAGACAGCCATAGAATTGATTATGTGGACACTGAAAGCGTGGTAATACCTGATGATGCTGATGAAGAGTTAAAAAGAATCGTGCAAAAATACGCGTCATCAGATAAAACAAAGCGGAAAATGCTGGCTTTTGAAAACGCAATGAAAACAAATTCAGTGCTTCTTGTAGCAGGTAAGGTGCCTGAACCACTGTTAAATTTTAGAGCGTACCGGCTGGATATTGTAAAACAGAGTATTATCAGGGTGCCATACAGAGATATGCTTGTTTATTCATCCCATCCTTCAAGGTGGGTTGCCGAGGAAGCCATAAAGCTTGTTTTAAGAAGAAAGTCTATTTCTGAGCAGGAAGTTGAAAAAATAAGAAAGACCCTCGTTAATGAATTTGCTTTTTCTACAAAAAGTTCTAAAAGTGTGAAAAGCCAATTTAAGGTTTTTGTCGGAGACCTGCACGCTCATTCAAATTTTTCTGATGGATATCTTTCTCCGGTGGGATTAACACTTCAATCAATGTACTGTTTTATGGACTTTTTTGCTCTCACAGACCATAACACAATTGAGGGCGCAAAAATTGTTTCAAATCTTCTTTCAAAATACGGCTTTGATTATACTTTCATCGTGGGAGAAGAGATAACAACAAAGAATTTCCACTTCAATGCTTATCCATTGAAAAAACTTATTCCCTGGGATGTTTCAGATCAGGAAATAATAAATCTTGCAAAACAGCAGGATGCTGTTATCCACTGGAATCATCCCGGATGGACCAATTCACAGTGGGAATTGGTCCGTATTGATCAGGTGCCAGCGGAAGGAACCCTTGACGCATGGGAACATATTCCGGCTCATTATTACAAGTGGAAAAAACAGGGCATCCTGCCGGCGCTCGTCGGTACAACAGATACCCACGATGGAACATTCAGCAATCCTGAAAGAACCGCCATAGTTTCAGCCGACTTATCTGAAAAAAGCATTGTTGATGCGATTAAGAATAAAAAAAGTATTCTTATTTCTCCATACGCAGGGAGCGACTTTATGTATGGAGAAAACGACGCCATCTCTGAAGCATGGGATTTTTTGCTTGAGGCTAAGGAGATTAAAACAGCAAAAAAGGATTACATAAAAAATTTGTTGAAAGAAGCAGATCTGTTAGGATTGCTTGGCGAAAAATACCAGAAATTTCAAACAGGGAAATGATATGGAAAAACTGAAAAACATTGTCAGGTTTCTTGACAGGCTTCTTGATATTAAAAACATTAAGGATGAGTCGTGGAACGGCTTGCAATGGGAAGGAAAGCAAGATGTAAAAAAAATTATGTGCACTGTTGATGCTGGAGCATCTGTTTTTGAAAAAGCCGTGGAAGAAAATGCGGACCTTATCATTGTCCACCATGGCATTTACTGGAAAAACACAAATCCTTCATTTACTGGAGCGAACAAAAAAAGGATGGAACTGCTTTGTAAAAATGGAATCTCTCTTTATGCCGCGCACCTTCCACTTGACATGCATCCTGAAATTGGCAATAATGTTCTTCTCTTGAAGCTAATTGGAGCCAGAAGGTCAAAGCCCTTTTTCCCTTACAATGGCCAATCAATAAGCTATTGCGGCATTTTCACAAAAAAAACGAGGATTGAAGATATAGTGAATAAATTGAATGATTTACCTGGTATCAGGTGTCGTGTTCTGCCATATGGCAGGCAAGACATAAAAACAGTTGCTGTGATAAGTGGCGGCGGAGGATATGCTGGTTTCAATGAAGCGATAAAAGAAGAGGTTGACCTTTATATTTCAGGAGATACACTTGAGGTTTTTCATTTAGCTAAGGACTCTGGAATGAATGTAATATTCGGCGGGCATCATGCAACTGAAACCCTCGGAGTAAAAGAAATTGCAGGAATCGTTGAAAAAAAATTTAATGTTGTCGCAAGATTTATTGATGTTCCAACAGGACTGTAAAAGTGATTTATCCATTCAAAGGATACAGATACTCAAAACAGGCAGGTTTGTTAAGCAATTTGATTGCTCCTCCTTATGATGTAATTAGCAGCCAGTACAGGAAAGATCTATTAAACCGGTCTCCCTACAATATCGTAAATTTGACCCTGCCAGATTCCTTTGATTCTGATTACCACTGCGAAATCAGCCAGAAACTTGATGATTGGTGCAGAGAAAAAATTCTTGTTCAGGATGAAACTGAAAATTATTATATCGTGGTTCAAAAATTTTTTTATGATGGAAGATATTTTGAAAGGCGCGGTCTTATTGGGCTTTTTGACCTTAAAAAATCAGATAGGGTCATCACGCACGAAGTAATATTCAATAAATACAGGGATGACAGGATAAAGCTTCTTGATGCAACAAAAAGCAATCTGGAGCCCATCTTTTTGCTTTTTGAAGACAGGGAACACAT
>JAMWBX010000082.1 GCA_023818725.1 Candidatus Omnitrophota bacterium | reverse complement strand
GGTTTTGACTGAAATTCAGGGTGGAACTGGGTTGCGACAAAAAAAGGGTGGTCTTGAAGCTCAATAATTTCAACCAGTTTTTTATCCGGGGAAAATCCAGAAAACCGCATACCGTGTTTTTTCATTATATCCAGATACTTTAAATTGAACTCCCATCTGTGTCTGTGCCTTTCAAATATTTTCTTTTTCCTATAGGCTTGGTATGCAATGGATTTTGATTCAATTATGCAGGGATAGCAACCCAACCTCATTGTTCCGCCAAGTTTGGTAATATTTTTTTGCTCATCAAGAAGGCATATTACAGGGTCTTCTGTTTCCGCATCGAATTCGGTACTATTTGCCCTGTGCAGGCCACAGACATTTCTTGCAAATTCAATCACAGAACACTGAAGGCCAAGACAGATACCCAGAAATGGAATTCTGTTTTCCCTGCAATACCTTATTGCTCCTATCATTCCTTCAACGCCACGAATCCCGAAACCTCCTGGAAGTATAACTCCATCAACATCACCAAGAAACTTCTCAGCACATTCCTTTTCAATATCCTCTGAATCTATTCTGGAAAATTCAACCCTGCAACGGTTGGCTATCGCACCATGAACCAGGGCTTCGTATATTGACTTATAAGAATCCTGAAGCCTGATGTACTTGCCTACCACTCCAATTTTCACCTTTTCCTGCGCTGACTGGAAAGCATTGACAATGCTATACCACTTTTCAAGGTCAGGGTGAGGATGGCAAGGTAGGTTAAGATTTTCCAGAATTATCCTGTCAAGATTCTGCCTGTGATAAATCAAAGGAATTTCATATATGTAGGGGGTGTCTATCGCTTCTATTACTGCTTGCTTTTTAACATTGCAGAAAAGTGCAACCTTTTCTTTCATTTCAAGTGATAATGGTTTTTCTGTCCTGCAAAGAAGAATCTGAGGTTGTATTCCTATTTCCCGCAGACTCGCTACTGAGTGCTGGGTTGGCTTGGTTTTCAATTCACCTGCTGCCTTTATAAACGGAACAAGAGTTAGATGGATAAAAACCGTGTCCTGTCCATTTCGTTCAAACCTGATCTGTCTTATCGCCTCAAGAAAAGGCAAGCTTTCTATGTCACCTACAGTTCCTCCAATTTCTGATATCACAATATCCACTTTCTTTTCAAGTGCGAAGATGCGGCTTTTTATCTCATCAGTAATATGAGGTACGACCTGTATGGTTTTCCCCAGATATTTCCCTTCCCTTTCTTTCTGAATTACGGAAAAATATATCTGACCACTTGTGGTATTATTGGCTCTGGTAATCTTTGCGTTTGTGAATCTTTCATAATGCCCCAGATCAAGGTCCGTCTCGGCGCCATCGGCCGTCACATAGACTTCACCATGCTGAAATGGATTCATTGTACCCGGATCCACATTTATGTATGGATCAAGTTTAATCATTGAAATTCTATAACCGTGGCTTTCCATTAAAGCTCCAATTGATGCGCTTGCGATGCCTTTTCCAAGAGATGATACGACTCCCCCGGTAATGAATATAAACTTAGCCATGTCCCATAACCTTCAATTTACTGAGGTCCTTCAGTGTATCAATGGAAACAGAATTCTTTGAAATAATAACGACCTTGATTCTATAACCATTTTCAAGGATTCTCAGCTGTTCAAGCTGTTCAAACTTCTCAAGAGGTCCGATTGGAAGTTTTTTGAATTTCAAAAGAAAATTTTTTCTGAACGCGTAAACACCGATGTGCTTGAAGAATTTCATCTTTTTAAAAAAGGGCTTGCACTTTGCAAAATATACACGAGGAAAAGGAAGCAAACTTGCTGAAAAGAAAAGGGCAAAACCTTCTCTATCCATGACAATTTTTGTTATATTCGGGTTGTAAAGCTCTTCCTGGGTCCTTATTCGTGTCGCTGGTGTACAACATACAATCCTTCTATTTTTTAGCATCTCTTCAACAGGCATATCAATAGCCTGATCAGGAACAAGAGGTTCGTCTGCCTGAATATTCACAAAAATTTTTCCACTTATTTTTTCAGCAACCTCTGCCACCCTTTCAGTCCCGCAGGTACAATCAGAGGAGGTCATAAAAACTTCTGCCCCAAAATTCCTCGCTTCTTCTGCTATGATTTCACTATCTGTGGCAATAAGGAGTCTATCAAGGGTTTTTGCACGCCTTGCGTGCTGGTAGACACTCTCAAGGATGGTGATCCTGCCTATCTTCTGGAGAACTTTGCCAGGAAATCTTTCAGAATCATACCTTGCAGGAATTATTCCAATAACATCCTTCATCAGATCGCCTTTCGAAAGACGTACTCGTTAAACACAGCTTTTAACTCTTCAGGCGAAACAGTGGCTGCTCCAAGTTTCTGTACAACAACACCTGCGGCAAGATTGGCAAAAAAAGAAGCCATTACCACATCAAAACCGCATGCCATTGCAAGAGTCATCACCGCAATTACAGTGTCTCCAGCACCAGTGACATCAAAAACCTCTTTACTTATCGCGGGGAGGTTTTTTATCCCTGAATCACTGAAGATTGTCATACCATCCTTACCGCGTGTGATCACAAGATTCTTGACAGATAGTCTTCTAATTATTTTTTTTCCGAGCGAAATAATGTCTTGTTCAGTTAATGGTTCAGGAAGGTGCATACCCATGCTTGCTTCTACTAAATTTGGTGTCAAACAGTCAACATTCTTATAGTAGGAAAAATGGTTGACCTTGGGGTCCACTGTTATTATTTTATTATAGCTGTGACAAAGCCGCACAAAATAAGATATAAGAGAAGGAATAACCACGCCCTTTCCATAATCAGAAATGATGACAGCATCAAAACTCTCAATCTCTTTTGCAAAAAATTCCTGAATTCTGTAAACTTCATCCTGTGAGAGTTTTTCGATTCTTTCTTTATCAACCCGTAGCATCTGTTGCGAACCTGCAATCACCCTTGTTTTAATACTTGTCGGAAAATTCTTACGGTAAAGAAGGAAACTTTTTATCCTGTGCTCTTCAAGCATATTTTTGACAATGGTACCATTTTCATCTTCTCCAATCACGCTTGCAATGGTAACATTTCCGCCAAGCCCCCTGATATTAAAACAAACATTCCCAGCACCCCCGCACCTGTAAATTTCTTTTTTCACTTCAACAACCGGTACAGGCGCCTCTGGAGAAATTCTTTTCACCTGCCCGGAGACAAAATGGTCAAGGATGAGATCTCCGACAACCAGTACTCTAACACAGGGGATTTTTGCCAGAAATTTTTCAAGATCCTTTTGTTTTAAAAGTACTGCCATTTTTTAAAGGTTAAATCCAGAAAATAATATTTCCGTGTTTCTTTGCAAGAAAGTCAATTAATACCCATATACCAGCGCATGTGTAAAGCCCCAGTGGTAATCCGAGGAAAAAATATTTGCTTTTTTCATAAGCGCGAGCTCCACCATACTTCAAAATAATTTTCTTTATTAACCACGCAATAAAGATGGAAAACCACAGCATATCCATTAACCAAACAGGTCCAATAACAAATCCAATGGGATGAAGTGGCCACCATAAAAATTGCTGCCGCATAAACATAAGTCCTGACATTACTACCAGTCCAATTCCACGACACAACCATCCGATGGTATTTGAATCAGTTGGATTTTTTATTAAGTCAGCTATGTAAGTGTATGGCGCCTGGGGACCCCCTTTGAAAAACCAGCTGTTAAGGTTTATGCCTCCATATTTGTAAGAGATTTTCAGCAGGAAAAACATTGTGGCAACAATGTTAACGAAAATTGCTGTCATAATAGCCCAGAAAAGATATTTTTTTGTCCGGCTGAATCTGTCCATAATCTTTAATGACATACTTCCTGCAACCATTGGAAATGTTCTCAAATCAGCGCTGTAAACATAGGTCAATCCCAGGGCAACAAGCACTGATACAGGTATGTTTTTGCTTCCCCACATAGAAACGATGATTGAAGAAGATATTATTGTAGCTACAAGGGTAGGAATACCTGCTTCACAAACAATTCTTGTCAATACAAGAAAAATTATCAAGGCAAACAAATAAAAAACAAGTCCTATTGTAAGGCTAAGTCCCGAGTATTTCAACCATCCGAGGACGAGCAATGAACCTACGATAAAGCCCCAGAATGCTGTTTTATAGGACATTATTTCGCCAGAATCGTCAACAGATGCTCTGCCAATCGCGCTCCGCCATATGTCCCTGAAATGACTTCGTGCTATGTATAAGCTGTATGCAATCATCGCCAGCATTGCACCTGTTCCAAGATGCGCAAAAATCGCATAACCAGCACACCCGTAAATACCAATATTTTCAGTGCTTGAGATGCCGGTAATATTGAAAATACCCTTGATAACCTGAAATAGAAGGCTGAAAAACCAAAGAGAAAAACTTACCTCAAGATTTGCCAGATACACAAATCCAATGACAGGGAAGCTTACACGAAAAGTTAGATTCTGCGTGCCTCTGAAAACAGGTATGTTCTGCTGAAGCTTTGGCGCAGGGATTATCTCATTGTAAGCATGCAGAGCAATCATTGTGCCGGCGAGAAAAGCAATTCCAAAACCTAACCACATCAATGGATTTTTGAAAAACCCTGGAAGATATGCCTTCTTCTTTCCGCCAGGCTCCTGTTCCTTCACCATTTCCACAGGAAGTATGGTAAGCGGGTAAACAAGTTTTTCTCTTTCTATCCACTGTTTCCGTAGCATCACAGCGATACATATCGTGCAGAAATAAAAAACAAGCAAAAATGGAATCCAGAGTGAAAGGGGCTTGATCCAGACACCCCAGGGAATACTCATTCCTTTTGGCAAACCTTCAAAAAAATAGGTAACTGCATCAGGGTCTGTCACAATAAGCTGTTTACGCAGGTGCGGCACTATTAAACTACCCCACTCGTTCTGCGGGTTTGCATAATAGGTAGGAGCGGAAATTATGGGAAGTATTTGACTACCAAGCCCCATTTCTGTAACAGAACATGCCACAAGCATCATACAATAAACAAGCAGAAGCTCTCCTTGCCTGAACGCGATATTTTTGTTAATTCTTTTCAGAAGTGTATTCACAACAAAGGTGAGAAAGAAAAAAAGTGTAATTGCAGCCACAGGCATATGATCAATCGCAAGATATGAACCATTGTTGATATCGCTCGAGACATGGTCGTAAAAAGCAATGAATATTGAAAGAATAATGCCGGTCAAGAAAGAACGAAGAGTAAATACACGCTCCACTTTCACTCCTTTGTAAGATTCTGTTCAATATAATACGCAAAACGAAGCAAATCTTCTTCTTTGAATGCTGGCGAAAGAATTTGCATACCTATTGGCAGTTTACCAGAAGAAAAGCCGATTGGCAAATTAATTCCGGGTATGCCAGCAAGATTTGCATTAACCGTAAAAATATCGGATAGATACATTGTAAGGGGATTGGCTGCTTTCTCACCAAGTTTAAATGCTATCTCTGGAGTTGTAGGAGTGATGATAAAATCGACTGATTTGAAGGCGTCTTCAAAGTCCTTCATTATCAGGGTTCTGACCTTTTGAGCTTTTAAGTAGTACGCCTCATAATATCCGGCTGAAAGCACAAAAGTTCCAAGAATGATGCGCCTTTTGACTTCACTGCCAAAACCTTCCCCCCTTGAATTTGTGTAAAGGTCAAAAATAGTATTTGAATTTTTGCTCCTGTAACCGAATTTTACACCGTCAAATCTTGCAAGATTTGTGCTGGCTTCTGCTGTTGATACAATGTAATATGTTGCGATTCCATAATGGGTGTGGGCAAGACTTATTCTTTTCACCTGGAAACCATCTTTTGAAAGATTTTCAATAACTGCATTTATTCTTTTTCTGATCTCGCCTGAAAGACCTTCTCCGAAATACTCATCAGGGATTCCAATAGCTATCTCTTTTTTTTTTAAAGGCTTTTCCAGTTCTTTATCATACTGAACAACATCGCTGTTGTATGAGGTGGAATCTTTTTCATCATATCCAGCTATCACTTTCAACATTAAACTTGCATCCTTAACATTTTTTGCAAGCGGGCCAATCTGGTCAAGAGAGGAACCGAATGCTACAAGCCCGTATCTTGAGACCCTGCCATAGGACGGCTTCAACCCTACAACGCCGCAAAAACTTGCTGGCTGTCTTATAGAACCACCTGTATCTGAACCAAGGGCGACTGGGACCATGCCGGCAGCAACTGCTGACGCAGAGCCTCCACTGGAACCACGG
>JAMWBX010000081.1 GCA_023818725.1 Candidatus Omnitrophota bacterium | reverse complement strand
GTTGTGCTTTCTGGCTATTTTCATTATTGCGTCCATATCGCACGCAAGCCCTTTCATATGAACAACGATGATCGCCTTTGTGTATTGTGTGATCTTTTTCTCAACATCTTCGGGATCTATGGTATGAGAATCATCAATTTCAGCAATGACAGGTATCGCTTTTGCCACAACAATAGCAGACGCTGAAGCAAAAAATGTGTGCGCAGGAACAATCACTTCTGTTCCAGGACCAGCGCCTATTGCCACAAGCGCTGCGATAAGCGCAGATGTGCAGGAGTTGGTTGCAAGTACATAGGGAACATCAAAAAACTCTGAACACTCCAGCTCAAATCTCCGGGTCATTGAATCCCCTTCAGGATGGTAATATCTGAAAAGATGCGGAGATTTTCCTGTCCAGGACTCTTCAAGAACTGCTTTTATCTTTTGCTCTGTGCCTGGCTTCAGTCCCCATAGTTTCACAAGTTCCATCAATTCTTCAATATCGTATTTTGGAAAATATTCGGTTATTGTTGTCTTTGCCTTTGGACCACCTTCAATAGCGAGTTTTTTCATACTTCCCCCTGAGAAAAAAATTTTCAAATTTCAAAAGTTTTCTTTTTCAACCTTTTTTGTTCCATAAAATTCAAAAAGCATCTGAATAAGCCGTCCATTGGCGCTTGCGTTTGGCTGCCAGGGACAGAAACTCGGATCATTGTCAGCAAATCTTTCAAGCATATAATACTCATCGCTCATTCCATACTGCACCTGAGCCCATAGCGTCTCAAACGCCTTATCCATTTCATTCCTTTTCATCCACCCAATAAACCAGCATAAATCAGAAAATGAGACATACCAGGTATGGCCTGCCCACGGATCAGAAGCATAAAAACTCAAAAGTCCATCAGTCATAAGCCCTGTCAATCCATTTTTCATCCACCCTCTGTTTCTGAAATACCTTTCAACCTTTTCGAAAACCTCGCTCTCAGGGTCAATAATTCCTGCCCTGATCAATATTGACGGACCATCACCAAAATACGGACCAGATGGCGGGTAGGTTTCAGGTATTCCTATATAATTAGGAATAAAGATTTCGTCCCTGTGTTTTTGCTGTTCAACAATATCATTCAAAATTTTAACCATGCAATCCCTGTAATCTTTTGCCTCTTTCTCAATTTCAGAAGCAAAATCATCATTATACTGAGAAAACAACTTTGCCATCTCACTGATACCCATTAAATTAAAAGAATCAGTAAAACACCAGGACTGAACAGTTAAACCCCAGTCATGAGGTCTTCCTGCTGGAAACAATCCATTTGCGCTCTTTTTTCGTCTTTGCTTTATCCAGTTGAATCCATCTATCATTGGCTGGCGCCAGAAATGAAAGCATTTTTCATCCTGGCAGGCGATAATATGTTTTGAAAGGCCAAAAAGCACACCTCCTGTGATATTTTCCCACTGCGCAGCAAGATACGAATTAAACCTTCCTTTTTCCTGCTCATTTTTTTCCTGGTGCTTCAAGAAATATCTGTATCCTTTTTCAGACCAATCACATAAACCAAGCATATCAAGCGCTATAAGAAATTCAATTGCTTCTACCGGCCAGACACCTGCCCATCTTCCACCCTGTCGGGGTCTCGCAATGTTTTCTTCATCCTTTACAAACATCTGCAGACACTGGCATATCAAAGAATAAATGATTGGTCTGAATACATCGGCATTTTTTATATCAGGCAAAAATTTAATTCTGTTAAGTTCGTTCTGCCAGTTTGAAACCGTCTGTTTCCTTTCAAAGTTATGCTCTGACGAAGAAACTTCGATCTTATCATTATCTTCACTCATTACGAAATAATATGAAACCGTTTCAAGGGGTTCAATGGTTTTTCTTATCTCAAGGTAGTTTTTTGCAAAAATGTTTTCAGGGTTGACTGAAATCCATCTCAAACTTGCATCACCTGTTTCAAACCAGATACCTGTTTTTCCATCTGTCAGACATCCATCCTTGATGCAAAAACCATTGACAACCATATCCCAGTGTTCAAGAAGCGGCCTGTAACTAGCATAAAAATCTCCTGCTATGCCGTAAAGAAGCCGGTCGCTTCCTGATCGAGCCATCAGTCCTGTAACAAGATCTTTCCTTGCGCCGGAAAAATTGGTTGCAGTAAGCCTTATAAATGTGCGCGGTATTTCATTAAAGCTGCAAAAAACCTCAAGCAGATATTCTATGTGGTCTATCGTTGTTTTCAGTGTATGCACAGGAATTCCGTCGCTCCTGACAGCAAACTTTGTTTTTTCCCATTCAGGCGCAACTGCTTTCTCTGTGAACAAAAACCTGATTCCACCTGCGTTGAACTCTCCTTTGTCCTTTATCGGATCTGTCTCGGCAGAGACAACTTTGAAATCAGGCCAGAGTGTAATCAGTCTTTTTGCTTCTGGCGGATGCAGGTAAAGCTTTATCGTTTTTGGTCTTTCCCAATCCATAACTACGCTCCTTTCATAATTTTAACCGGTGCCAGTATCCCTGATGGTTTTGGTTTTCCCTCAAGCATGTTATAAATGGAATTTGTCACCTTTATTTTTACTGAGTTTTCTCCTTTCTTAATAAAATCAGTGATTTCAATCTCTTTTGGATTCCACAATACCCTGCCTGCATTTTTCCCATTGATTTCAATTTCTGCGATATCAAAAAGATCATCAAAACACATAAAATAAGTTGCATTATTTTCAATCTCCGGCATATTAAACTGTGTTGAGTACATTGCGCTTCCTGAATAGAATGGATATCCTGTCTCAGTCCAGCTTCTGCAGGTTGTTGTTGTTTTTGCTTTGCCTGCTTTTATTTCAGCGCCCATACCAGAATCGCCTGTGTTTATCACAACAAAATCTCCAAATATTCTCAATGGTTCCAGCAGCCCGCATTCAGGATTTTCAACATCAACAAAAATGCTGATTGTCCTTACATCAGGCGTATAAAAAGATTTGCTCTTCTTGAAATACTCAGTAATATCAACGGATAAATTCATTGCATCGTAAACACGACATCTTTTTATATTTTTTGGGTTTATTTCTCTATCGTCAACAAAAATCCTGTATCTTCCCTTTATCGAGGAAACCTCCCAGACAAAAGTCATCTTCTCAGGTTCTCCATAGCAAAAGAAATTTGCCTTATAACACAACGTTGATGGATAGGAAATCTCAAATTTATCCGGCAACCATCTAACATCCGTTTTTGAAAAACCGCTGATTTTGCCTGCCTTCATCGGAGGAATAACAGGATGCCCGATATTTTTATATCTTTGTTCCTTATCAAAAAATCCATCCACACCAGTTTTTACAACATTCCACAGCCCAAGATAAAGAACATTGTCATCGCAAACCTCAAATTCCCAGCTATTAAGTTCACAAATATGCTGTTTTTTAACAGGTAGCAACGGATGCTGAACGCATTTTTCAACTGAAACAGCAAAAATTGATTGAGATGCTTGAAGAACCATTTTGAAATTGCCTTGCTGTCCACAGGTTGCGTATCTTTTCGCGGTGGTTGGATCCCATAGTTCAAAATCTTCTTTCTGATTAATTCTTACATTAAATTCAGCGGTTTGATCCGAGCAATTGGCAAAAAAATAGATGGATGAATTTTTTCCTTTCCTGGCTGAAACAAAAACATCCTTACAATTTCCATCAAGCATGATAAGGGGCTTAACAAATCCTTCAACTGCCTCTTTTATTTTGCTAGCTGCCTTTTTCCTCTGATCTTGGTCAGAAATTGCAATATCTTCACCAATGGCAGGGATTAATGATTCTGCCTTTACACCTTCAACTTTTTCTCCAAGAAACAAAATCCTGCCACCTTTATCAGAAAATTCTTTCAGCTTATTTATAAGGTCCGGCCCTGGGCATACAACTGGCGGGACAACAAGCGCATCGTATTTAACTTTTCCAATGGAAAACTTTCCTTCTTCAATCTTTGCTTTTTCAAAATCGATGTCATCAACAAAATCAAACTGTCTGCTGGAATGAACAAGAATATGATTGATAAAAACGAACGCATCGCTTAAATTCTTTGCCCTTTCGCGATCCTTTGGAAGCAATTTCCACAACGAAGATGTTGGATATAGAAGCGCAAATTCAGCCGGATACTCCAACCTTGTCAGCATATAGCAAACCCTTGCGATGTACCTGCTGAAATCTTCATAATACTGCCAGTAAGTCGCTTGATAGAACTGTGAAGGACATGCCTCTTTTTTTCTGTCGCCATCGATCGAATAATAGAAACCGTGCGGATTGATAAAATTGACGCCAAGAGCCATCATATAGTCAGCAATTCTTTTGGTCCTTTCAAGAGTAAAGTCCCACTCTTCAAGAGCAAAACACTCAGAAAGAACCCTTTCTCTTCCCTGCTGCCTTGCGACAGAGCTTATCAGTTTTGGTCCAACACTCACAACAGGAAACTGGTCTGTGCCAATTCGTGGCGTGATAATGTCAGTTCCAGGAATCTGGAACGCTTTCGCATGCTGCATAAGATCTCCGAGATAGACCACTCCAAGATCTGGTTCTTCTTCAGGACTCACATGACCTGTAAAGGAAATTCTGTTTTTCTCACACCATCTTGAAATCCTGTCAAAAAAGGATTTTTTAAGCATTTGAGTCAGCACATCCCAGTAATCAAACCTGACCTTTCTTTCTTTTTCGCTGTCACCTATAAGTAACATATAAAGGGCATCTCCTATGTCATATCCCTTGTTTTTTTTGAAAAATTCAGGAAGTTTCGGCGACCAGGGAAGCCATCCAATCCATTTTGGCTCATCTGTAAAAATTCCTGGTATAACACTGCCAAAATATTTCCCGAGATCTTTTTTATAAAGTTCGTGCGTCTTTTCAATAAAATCATCGACTGCGTCGCTGTTAAGTATGTCAATATATGAGCCCCATGGTCCCCAGTATGTCATTTCATAACACTCAACAAAAATAATTATATTCCAATTGCCTTCAGGAACATCCCACTCAAGCCGATTTTTTATCCCTGTGGCGTCAGAACGCCAGTGAGGAAATGTATCAGCAGGCATTGAACCATAGTAGGTGTTGTATCTTCTTGTGTATCCCCATCTGTCTCTAATAGGACCTGCGTATTCAGTTAAATCAATGGGTTCACCTTTATTTTGCTCTTTGATCGCAAAAATTTTTATAATATTGCCCATAGGAAAATCAATGGAAATTTTCGTTTTTCCTTTTGCCCAATGGGTTTGCGCGATAAGTTTTCTTGATCTGTATTCAGGATGATGATAAATAACCTTTCCTCCAGCAGCTCCGCTTGGATAGGGATCTTCATCATAAAGCCATGCCTCTATGCCAAGGGCTTCTGCCTCCTTGACCATCAACTTTATTTTTTCTCTGAAATCAACTGACATATACGGATTTAAAAGTCCTGGCCTTGGATGCATAAAAAATCCCCTCAACCCTTTTTCCTTAATCTGTCTTATCTGCCATCGTAATTCATCATCTTCCATTTTGTGGTTCAAAAACAAAAATGGCACGGGCCTGTATTCAGAAGGACCAATCCTGAATTCATCAAAAGAAAAGCGATCTTTTTTCATTTTTCACCTTTTTACGAGTAATGGATACTGGTTTAAAAGCTCATCAATCCTTTGTTTTGTTTTCTGAGAAATCTCAAATGAGCAGTTTGAAAGTATCTGTTTAATCTGGCCTGGCTTTCTTGCTCCAACAATTGCGCCTGTGACAGAGGGATTAGCAAGAACCCAGGAAATAGCCAGTTGGCCTGTATTCATTCCGTTCTCATCGGCAATTTCCTGAAATCTGTCATAAAACTGGCAATAGATTGAATGGTTTGTGGTAAGTTCAGGAAGGTTTCTCCTCCAGTCGTCAGGAGCCATTTTCGAAATTCTCTGCTGGTCAAACTTTTCAGCAAGCAGCCCATAGTACATTGGACTGTAGCAGATTACTCCAACATTGTTTTCAGTGCACCATGGAAGGATTTCTTTTTCAATCTCTCTTCTGAAAACACAGTATGGCGGCTGAAGAGACGCAGGCAATCTTATCTTTTTTATTCTCTCAAGCTGGCCAACATTAAAATTTGATACACCAATCGCCCTTATTTTTTTTTCATCCATAAGTTTGCACATCTGTTCCCAGGCTGACTCGATTTCACTCTCAGGTCGTGGCCAGTGAATCTGCATAAGATCAATACTATCCACTCCAAGCCGCCTCAAGCTCTGTTCTGTTTCCTGTCTAACGGTTCGACCTGAGAGTCCGTCTCCGAGAACTCCTTTTTCATCCCAGCTTTTCCCGAGCTTTGTAAAAATGAAAACCCTGTCTCTGAATTCTTTTGTTGCAATGCCGACAACCTCTTCTGAATG
>JAMWBX010000080.1 GCA_023818725.1 Candidatus Omnitrophota bacterium | reverse complement strand
AAGTTCTTTAAATCTTTTCCTGTCAAACCTTCCGTCCTTAAAAGGGGTTACTATCGCGACAATCGACCCTTGAAACATAGTACCTCCTGATAGTATAATGATACACCAGCAAAAGCAAAGAAGTCAAACACAGATAAGGGCTGTTAATCTAGTTTTTAACAAATGCCTCCAATAATTTTAGCACAAATACCGGATACTAAGAAACTGCAAGAAGAAAATTCAGAAGAAAATGGGTGGTACAGGTAAATGGAAGGCATTTGTGGAGACCATTCCACACTATATTCACACATTTCATTCGATTATCCGCGGTTCTCGAGATCATCTGCCTGTTTTCGCAAGCTTAAGCCTGGTGATCAGGCGCCGGATGCGCCGCTGCATGGAAGGATTCGCTTTCAGAGAGATTGCATCAAAAACAGGCCGTCCATCCATCAAAGTCTCAGAACCCTCTGAACTGCGCCAGTCGTGAACCTTGTAGGTGTAGAATTCCAAAACATCGGCGCCAAGCTCTGTCGCGCGTTCAGCCAGTTGTTCCACAAGACCTTGCCGCATTGGCGTGAACTCTACGGGATCTGCGATCCAGAGATGGAACTGAAAAGGTTTTTTCCCTGCGATCGTGCGACCGCGTTCCACATCGCGCTTCACATTACCCAGCAGCGCCCGGGTCGGAACATGCCGAAAATCATCCGCCATGTAAATTTCAAATCGATCAAAATACAGCATCAGTCGTCGGTAATCCACTCCGTGATGCAACGAATTCCGTTCCAGATAGTAGTCGAAATCGCTCAACACAAGGTGGTGCTCCAGATTGGCATCCACAGCCCGATAGACACGGCAGGTTCGATGTGCGAAATCCTCGCACCAATCAGCTCGCGCTTCCATCCAGTCGTTCCATAGCAGAAATCCTTCCTCAGGAGACCGGGGCGGACTCACTCTGTCAAAGCTACCAATTTTCTGTCTGTACCGCGACTCCATATTCTCAATACAGCTATATCGCTTCCTCAACCAGCGGCGGAAACGCTGCCAGTCGCAGGAAGCGTAGCTGCCTCCACTGCTTCCATTGCCCGCAGAGTCTTGTCGCGCAAGCGCACAATTCTTGTCAGGTCCTGCGGCACAGGAGAGATATTCCAGAGAACGACAAAATCGAATCCGAGATCCTTCACATTCAGGAAATCTCCTTCCCATTCATCTTCGGTTTCACAGTTAATCTGGTACCAGGTGCCAAATTCCATAGAATATCTCCCTTCACCCGCTCAGCCGACGAGGTGTTTTTTTTGCTTGTTTCGCTATTCGCGCCAATTCTCGCATCTGTTTTCCCTATTTCCGGCCATCCCCAACCATCATAGTCCTCCGAGTACAGCAACACCCCCAAATAAATCTGTTTCAGGTTATTAATGCAAGCCGCCTTGCGCGCCTGTTCGCGCGCCCTGGACAACACCGGCAGTAGCATCGCAGCTAAAATAGCAATAATCGCTATCACCACCAACAATTCTATGAGCGTAAAACCCTCCATCGGTCCTGTTCTTTTCATATCGCCACATCTCCTTTTTCATTACCTACTTGTGTTCAGCGGTACTTTCCCGTACAATCAGTTCCGGCTGAATAACTACACTTTTAATCTCATCAGGTTTATCCGTCGACAGAATCTTCATAAGGAGTTTTACCGCTTCCCTTCCAACTTTTTCGACATGGGTGTCCACTGTCGTCAATGCAGGTTGAATCAGAGACGATTCGGAAATATTATCAAGCCCAACGATACTTAAATCACCAGGAACTCAAAGGTTGTGCTTTCTGCAATAATCCAGAATGTGGAGCGCACGATAATCGTTAGCTGCAAATATGGCTGTAGGCGAATCAGGAAGAGAAAAAAGTTCTTCCATAACCAGTTCATCCTGGTTCTTATCTGCGCCATTGGTTTCCTTCATAAGGTTCCAATCCAGCGGTATCCTTGCCTTTCGCAAAGCCTTCTGGTATCCTTTGAACCTGGGAAGAAACCAGGCAGAGGTTATAGGTCCGGTAATGAAACCTATTCTTTTGTGGCCAAGCTCAATAAGATACTTTGTTGCCGGATAGCCTGCCTTCTTCAAATCAATGGTTACCGAATGGGTACCCGGCCTTAGAGACAGTTGGATATTATTTGCAAGTAGATGTTAAATTTCTTGATAACTGAAAAACACCTTATGAAAAATTGTAATGATTGGCAGAAATACAAACTCCTAATTTTTCAGCCAACCTGTCATTTTTGCAAGAATTCTACCATATTCAATGAAATTTCCCCATGAAATATCAGGTGGTACCCCATGATCGCATGAAGGAATATACCCACCGTCTTCAAGCAAAAATGGAATAAAACTCATTGCTTCTTCAAGTGCCTTTCCGCCCTTTGCTATTGCCCTTTTGTCTACTCCGCCCCTATAAGCCATGTTTTTCCCGAATTTTTTTCTGTATTCAATAAGATTGTTCCCTGCTGCTATCTCGATCGGGCTGCATACATTTACGCCTGACTCTATCCAGACAGGAACTAATTCGCCAATATAGCCGTCAGAATCAATCTCAATTAATTTACATCCATTTTGCCTTGCTTTTTCACTCCAGGATTCCCAGCATGGAGCAAGAAATTTTTTTGCCATCTGTGGAGAGATCATGCTTTTTTCTTTATATGCCATATCCTCACTTATAAGAATATGGTCACATGTTGCCTTTTCAAAAAATCTTTCCATCACAACAAGAACAAAACCTTTCCAGAATTCTGCCATTTCTTCAACAAAATCAGGATCCTCGATCATAAGCATACAAAGTCCTTCAAATCCGCACCATTCCCTCAGCTGCCAGAATGGACCATGAAAAGAAAGGGACTGAAGCCATGTCCTGTTTTTGTTTGCTATTGCAAGCTCATCGAAATTTTGCGGAAGTCTTACTGGATCATATGGGTCATACCTTTTTTTCATCTCATACCAGTCATTTCTTGTTTCAACCGGAAACTTATGCCATTTTCGTGTGACAAAGTCCTTCGCAGCGCGAAGATAAGATAGATCGTAAGTATCAGAAATTTCCACAATTGCGCCCATCCAATCCTGGACAATGTAATGACCTTCCTCGTGCTTTAGTATTTTTTCTTCAAAAATCGGATTCATCGCAAATGAAACACTGATGTATTTTGAGGTATCGGGTTTTTTATATTCAATTCCGATAATTGAACAGAGCGCTTCCATATAATCCTGGTTTTCGCCAAGGCCTTCAGAGCGCCACCTTCTTAGCGTTGACTCCCTTGGACCACCAGGGATAAAACTAATCTTATCTGGTTTGCTGAAATCAAGAGAAGCGCTAACTCTTTCTCTAAATTTTATAATCTCTCCTTTTTTCTGGAAAACTTTTTATCCTGTAAACTGTGCCATATTTCAATTACCTGTTCCGGCTCTTCTCCTGCGAAAATCTGTGGCACAAATATCAAATTACCCTTTCTTTCAAGGGGTTCAAGCACGCGCATAAAATAATCAGACAGAGATTCTTTTTCAAATCTTTTTACTGTTCCAAAGTATGTCTTTCCGCTTTGTGCAATGGCCTTCATAGTATCTTTCCAGTCAAACCGCTCAGGATTGCCGAAATTGATAATTTTTATATAAGGGCACTGAAGAAAAAATTCCATCAGGTGAGAGCCACTTCCGCAAAAATGCAAAAATGCGCCAAACTTAGAAATTGATTTCTCAAAATATGGATAAACCTTTTTAAAAAGTTCGGGTGAAAGCAAAGTTGTTGTGTCATCGCAGGTCCTGACACCGGCGCTGGCCATAAAAATTCCGCTGTGAAACCCCTGGCTTAACGGTTCACCAATAAAGCCCTTCATAAAGGAACTTGCAGAAACATAAACATATGTTGTAAGAGTAAGAATGTGCTCAACAAATTTCTCGTCGTCAAAAAACTCGGTAAAAATTCTATCTCCTGCGATAAGATGAGCCAAATCAAATACTCCCTGAGTATCAGAAAGATAAATTTTGACAAACGGAATGTCTTCAAGTTTTTTCTTATAGAATTCAGTGTATCTGATCCAGTCAGGCATCAATCCCTTTTTTTCAACTGGCTCAAAATCTTCAGCCTTCAGCTTCAAAATTTCATTTTTATCGAGGTGCTCTTTTAACCATGGCATCTTATCAGGAAAAATCTCCTGCTTAAGTCCAAAGATTGTTGCAAGGAAACCTGTTCCGAAATTTACCCTTACGCATGGGATATTGTCTCCTTTTCCTCTGAGCACTGAAAGACATCCCCATAATTGAGTATAGAGCATCTTTTCAGGGTCATAGAATTGCTGCTTCATATCACAGGATGGAAATTTTTCAATCTCAGGCGCTTTGCCATAAAGAACTATGGGAATATAATCCGGCTCAATATTATTCTGGACTGCTTCTTGCCTTTTTATGGCAAGCGCCTGTCTTTTTTCATCATTTTCCTTCTCTATCATTTCAATCAGTTCATCAAGCGGAACTTTTTCCATATAACTCTCCTTTTAACATACTGCGAAAAGGAACATCTTCGAAAATCAGCTATTTTAATGCTAAAAAACCATTCGCCAGAAATCTCTCAGGATATCTTTGTATCTGTGAATTTTTATTACTGTATCTTTCATTCTGGCATCACGATAAAATCAAAAGCGCCTTCAAGGTCCATTGTGATTATTGTTTGCTTTGCTTTTTTTTCAATAGATTTCAATGTGCTTTCTGTTGAAAAGGGCTTCCCCTTTAACGACTGGTTAATTATCAATTTCAGGTTTTCAACCGGTTTTCCTGACCAGTTTGATATTGTGATTATCTTTGCCTTTTTTCCTTCAATAAGATTTGCCTCAACAAGGTAGTTATCAGTAAAAACAGGCGCATTATATTCAAAACTGGAAACAATGTCCTTAAACATCTTTCTTATGGATTCAGGATACTCAGGAGGACAATCAGAAAAAGAAGAAACCCTTTCTTTCTGTCTGTTTGCGATCACAGCTGAACGCATGTAAGAAATCCCGGGTAAAAAACCACTTATCGCAATTTTCCCTCTGCCCTTTGTTTTTATTGCAAGGGCAGGATTTCCATCAGAAAAAAATGCGATTGCCTGAGAACTGCTTACATTTTTCATCTTTTGAAACCCGCACACAAGCTCGATTGTTTCTGAAACTGTGGAATCAGCAAGTTTAACAAAATCAAAAGGTTTCAACGCAGGCAATCCATAGTAATCGCTGCCTGGTTCAGAAATAAAGTTGAATGCGTCTCTATTTATTCCAAGATGACTGTCAATGTTTTGTGGATTGTTAAATCTATCATAAATTGCACTTCCTGCGTCAATGAAGAGAAAACCACCATCTGCAGTCCATTCAAAAAGATTCTGCATAACCTCTGAAGGAATATGAGAACCTGTAACAAAAATTGCCTTATAGGGTTTAATTTTTCTGTCTATCACATCTTTTTCTGTGATGATATCACATTCATATCCAAGATGTCTCAATATAAGCCATAGCCCCATCCTCTCTTTGCCAGAAACAGATGTTGCCTGTTTCAATGTCCATATATCTGTGGTTTGAGAATATAAAATAGCCACAGAACTTTTTCGAACTGATGCTTCAAGCAGATAGTCTTCAATTTTCCCGATAGAGTGATTTATTTTCTGTACAGCCGCATATAGGGAAGGTTCTGGAAGTGGACAGTCAATTCCTGCATAATAGGGTCCATAATTGTAGTAATATATTGCCTTTGCGCCGTGGCCTATCTCAGACGCAACCTTTGCCTGGGTATCCCAGGGATTTCTGAATATACAATACATTCCAAAGCGATTCTTTGAAGCAGAGCGTAGAAAATCAGCGCGATAACCGCACAGTTGATGGGTTGTTCCATGATTCAACCAATCCTCTGTCCAACCAAAAGTAAGAGCGCCTGATTCAAAAATCAAAAACCAGTCGTCTCCTGAATGAAGCATATTCCCGGTATACGTCAGATATTCGCCAAGGTTAGCCGTGGTCTTGGGGTCAGGCGTAAAACTTCCCAGCAAATCTGTTCCGATTTTAAAAAATTCAGCCAGCACCCAGTTTCTGTAAAGTGCTGTATAATAATATCTTGGGCCATCTTCGGGATTATTTGACGGAAAAATCTGTTCAAGCTCATTCATCCCGAATACTTCTGGCTTGACTTTTGTTTTTCTCAAAAATTCCCTGAACTTTACGTGGCAGATACTGCATTTGACGATATGCTCCATGCTCACAGAGCCAGGTTCATCCATCTGGCTCCATGCCACCATATCCTTAAAAAGGTCCTGTTTTAAAAATTTTTCTCCAGCTGAATTAACGATATTCTTAATTGCGTCCAGCTGTGGATCCGCAAGACAGCCATTTCTTGCAAGATGGAAATATGTTGCACCGCCTTTATACTTTGTAAACCCGGCTTCATAGTATAA
>JAMWBX010000079.1 GCA_023818725.1 Candidatus Omnitrophota bacterium | reverse complement strand
AACAAATGAAATTCGTGCAGTCTTTCTAAATATTTCTGGTTCATTTTTTTTTAACCATCTTAAAATAGCAACACATGACCACCCACCTGGTACGTATCCGGTTTTCTTATAGAAAAATTCCTCCCCAAATTCTTGAATGAGCTCTTGAGCAACATATTTTGCCCTGTTATCAAGCCAGGTTATCGCTGGTCTGAGCGGACCAAGATTTCTATCAAGCAAAACAAATGTTCCACCCTGAAAACTACCGGAAATGCCGTCTATTGCAGATTTTTGTTTTATTTTCTTTATTCCTTTCCTTATGGCAGAAATCCAGTCATCACTATCCTGTTCAGCCATAAGAGGCCCGGGGAAACAAATGCCTGTTTTTATCGAAGTATTCTGTAAAAGCTGCCCATCTGCTGAATACAGAAAAACCTTTGTATTGGTGGTACCACAATCAAAAGATAAAAAGTTTCCCATAGATTAAATTTGTAAAAATTCCAGACCGATTACACTGGCAAGGGTCCTGAGCTGCTCATTATAATCCCCGTATGCCATAGCAAGATGATGTGTCCCTCCATACAGGCTGTACGATGTTAAAAAATCCCTCACATCATCTTTTAACTTCAACAGAAAGTGTGGTGCTTTGATATCTGGAAAAATCTTTCTGCTTTCCACACGGCCTGTTGCAGCAATAAAACGAAACTTTTCTTTTTCACATGGAGCAAGATTAAACAGTGTAACAGTTCCCGGCTTTTGTTGAAATAAAAACATTCCTGTAAAGGATCCTGGATTGACAATGCTCATATCCTTCTTAACAAGCTTTATTTCTGCATCGTTCTTTGCCATAGAAAGGTTGCTTTCGCCCATGTGAGACATAAAAATTCTATTATTTTTATAATCAGTGGTAAACATCTCTGTAAATGTTGCCTGACCAGCAAGTTTCTGAAAGATCCATACACTTATGGCACAAAGGGCATCACCTTCACCTCCGTATCCCATGCCCTCTGAAATAAGTTTTGAAATAGCGTAAAATGGCATTAAATTATAGGCAGAGTCCCCTTTAAATGCCATAAAATTTATTGCCAGTGCACCCAGTCCGTACCTATTAATTATGTTTCTTAACGCCATCTCCGTACAGATCAAATTTTCATGAAGGCTGCTGTCAATCTCAACAATAAACTTCTTCTTTTCGTTTTTAAGTACTTGCTCTATGTCATCCCTGGAAATTTGCTTTGCTTCATTTTCCAGCTCGGCTATTTCAATGTCTACAATATCCACGCCAAAATTTTTTCCAATGGCTTCATCCGACACAGAAAAATCGCCCATGTCTTTAAATCTTCCTCCGATTCTGCCTACCTTTAATCTCTTTAAAGCCCCATAAACCGCAGCGCATCTGCACCAGTTCGCCAGAGATAACATTGTGTCATTCTGGGTCCAATGACCTGTGACAATTATAAATGGTGACTTCTGCCTCAAAAGAACACAGGAAAGATCCTGAACGCCATGCATGCCATGATTATTTATCATATCTTTGACTGAGAAACTTTTATTTATCTCAAAAAGATGCTGCGTGTTCCATATGAGAACCGGAACACGGCTTTTTTCAATAACAGGCGCGATAATCATGCTGGGACTGTAAGAAAGAAATACAATAATAATGCCATCCACGCCCGCCTGAAGCATTTTTGAATATGATTCTTCTATCATATGCCTTTCGTAAGCAACAGGAAAACTAACAATGTCAGCAAAAGAAAAACATTTCTGAACAAAATTCTTGTACTGTTTTTCAAGTTCCTCAACAAATTGAGGAAGCTTTTCTTTATAAAGACTCGCGGTTACGCCAAGCATTCCAATGACTGGTCTCTGTATTGACATTTTGCACCTCTCATTTTATGCTTTCAGTCAATTGTTTAAGATATCTTGCTTCAGCGAAAAACTCTTCTGGCTCCATTTCTCTCAAAAATACCAGTCCCCTTGTTGCTCTGAGTCTGGGAATTTCACTTGAATAAAAAAATTCCCTTCCGAGACATGTCTTCATCATAGCGTATTGTTCTGCCATAATTTTCTGAGCAAGGTCGCAAAAAGGTCCGTCATACTCATAACTTGGAAAAGATGCGCTTTTCTGTGAACCAAAACAGATATTGAAAGCGCTTCTCATAATCGCAAATGAGTTCATAGAAACAGGCACAATAATATCTGCCTCTGCTGGATGAAACCTGTACCACACATTTCTATAGCCCCACACCCGTATCTTTTTCCCTGGATTTTTTTTCAGATACAGTCCAATGGCTTCTGCAATTGCCTGCAAAACCTTATAATGCGTGTCAGGACCGCTTGCTTCAGGATCCATCGCAACAGTAATGACGTCAGGGTTGATTTTTTCGATTAAATTCAGCATCGGCATTATGTCCTGATTCAACTGCGGTTTTTTTGTAAAGATGTCGCCTGTGTAAAAAGGCAATCTCATATGAAAAACATGCTGACAGTTAAATCCAAGATGCGCCCATAAAAGTTCCTCTTCCCATTCTCTTATCATCCCTTTTAGAAGTTGAACATCCGGGATATCTTTTTTCCCAGGATAAGAGCTCGCAAAATATTTGAAAAACCATGAAATTTTGTTTTCTATCGTTGATATCTTATACGAATTGACTATCGAAACAATGTTTCTCATCATCCTTCTCGCAGAAGCCTGGTTCTGAATATCCACACTATTTGCAGCAACCCCATCAAGATAGAGATACACATCTCTGATCCTTGCTTTATTATCATCTGGTTTGAAGTACTTTTGCTGAAGTAATTGTCTGCACTCATCAGTTGAAATAAAAGATTCGAGATTTTTCATTTGCTCAACAACATAAGAGTTTGTCACAGAAGTAAAACCACTGGTGAGAGTCGCAAAATAATGATTGTTCAAAGGTGTTCTTACAAGATGAATTATGTATGGCATATAACCCAGCATTATATCATCATGATGTGGGCCTGTGTGCAAAAACGTGGTGTTTTCAATCGTCTCTGTGCCGCGCTTTATTTTTTCTTTAAAGGAACGAGAAACAGACTTCGAAGCAACGGCAACATCAATTCCATTTTTTATAAGGAAATTTCCTTCCGTGATTTTTCTAAAATCAGCAATAGCCAGTGATTCAAGCGATTTGTTGCTTTTAAGCGCAACATCAACAATAATTTTTTTCAAATCAATCTCAGAAAAAGCAGGCTCTTTCTCAAGTTTTTTTATTGTCCTTTGCGTGAGACGTTTTGTCGCTCCGGTTGTGAGGTAAAAACACGCGCCTTCAAGTATGCCAAGAGCGCTTGCTGGATAAAGAATTGAAGGCTCATTTGTCACTGCATCCCTGACAACCTGCGCTTTGCTTTCCCCGGCGGCAATAATAATCGCAGTTGCCGTTTTGTTAAATGTAATTGTTTCAATGCCGATTGTCATAACAACTTTTTCCCTTGAAACTTCTATTCCTCCAAGGTCTGTCGCTGCGGCTGCCGCTGTTTCATAATTGATAGGTGCAAGTCGAGTTGTGCTGAAATGGTCTGAACCCCTTATGTTAAAACCGATATGGCCATCCGGGCCGATGCCGCCGAGAAAAAATCCAATGCCTCCATATTCTCTGATTTTTTGCTCATATTCCATCGCATAATCATCAATATGCTGAATTGCCTTTTGTTGAAGCTCTTCAAGTTTATTTCTGGGTTGCCTGTATCTTAATGAGAGATCTATCCTGCCATCGGGGAAAATTTCTCCAAGATTTTTTCCGCGCTTGCATCCTGTTGTCCACGCATCAATCAAAAGTGCCTTTTTGTCATCAAATCCAAATTCCTTAATATAAAATTTATTGATATACCATAGAAAGCTATTTTCATGCCGTGGATTCATTGGAAAAAACTCATCTATCTGAACAAAAATAAAATCAGACATAACTGGCCTGATCTTAGAATCAATTTCGTAAGAATCGAGAAGCCGTTGAACATCTTTTCTGAACCAGTTTTTAAGAATAATAGATGTCCAGTATATAAAATGTTCTGGCGTCTTGCCGGTAGGCAGAGAAACTACGCCTGCGGGATTCTTCTTACACCATTCTAAAAACCTCAGTGCCGTAATTTTTCCAAGACTGGGAAAATCAGCAACCTCAAGAATTCTTATTTTTTCTTCCGGTTGGTAACGCGGTTCAAAACCAGATTGTTTTATCGCAATTTTTTCAACTGAAGAACTGTAATCGTATCTTCTCACATCAATTAAATCCCCTCAATTGAATTTCAAAAAACTCCATTCTTCATATCTATGAAAATCAAACTTTTTTATCGGGCAGCTGGTTGAGGCTTCAAAACCTTTTTCAAGGTAGACAGAATAATCATATCTTCCAAGGTTAATAAGCCACACATCATTTGTTGCGGGCATCCTGCCATTCGATAGCAAACTTTTAAAAGGAATAGCGACCTCAACACTCCAAAAATCATCTTCATCAAACCAGTTGTTTAATGTTCCTTTCAATTTTGTCGCGGATTTTAATCCAGTGCAATCCCATTCAGCAAATCTAAAAAACATTTTTTCCCTGAGGCTCCTGGAAACAAATGCATCCAACACTGTATTTTTGGGAGAAACCTGAAATTCATAAAACCAATCACCGGAACAATCAGTTTTCAAAAAAATTTCTACAACATCCTGGTCCCATAGCTGCGAATCACGGGTTTTGAGCGTTAACCATATGTCTTTATCTCTGCAAATAAATGCGAAGTAAATATACTTTTTGTCATACAAACAATAGGCTGTTGTGGAAGAAACCGGTTCATCCAGAGAGACAATTTTGACAAAGTTTATGGGAACTGCTTTCTCCCATGCTGGCTCATTTATAATGCCATCTACCATAATTCTCCCTTCAGCTCGTTTACATAAAATTTCCGTGTTAATTGAGGGGTCGCACAAGGATCTGATCGCATAAAGCAAAACAAAAACAAAACTCAGTTTTTTTATCATTTGCGCCGCTTTAATTTGTTATGTCTTTCAATTTCAAGAACTAAAAAGGAAGCCAATTTCCGTTTGGAATACCCGGAGCAATCTTTTATCTTTCCGTCAGGATAAAGAACAAAAATCTCATTATTTCTAGATGAATCACCAAAGTTTTCAACCGTATTGGCAACAAGCATATCAAGTTTTTTTTCGTTCAGTTTTTTTCTTGCATTTTCAATTATACTGGTACTTTCAAGAGCGAACCCAACAACAACCTGGTTTCCTTTTTTTATTTTCTCTACACTTTTCAAAATATCCGGGTTTGGAATAAGCTTAAGCTTCCATGGCCGTTTCATTTTCAATTTTTCTCTGTATCTTTTTTCAGGTCTCCAGTCTGAAACAGCAGCTGTCATCACGAGCACATCACACGATAGAAATTCTTTTTCTACTGCATCTTTCATTTCAAGAGCTGATTCGACCTGTATTTTTTTCACCCCCCTTATTTCAGAAAAACTGCATGGTCCTGTAATAACAGTGACAGAATGCCCCCGTTGTTTTGCTTTTTTTGCCACAAAATATCCCAGAGTCCCTGTTGCCGGATTACTTATAAATCTTACAGGGTCCAGGTATTCTCTTGTAGGTCCGGCTGTTATCAGAAATTTCATTTCACATTTTTTTGCTTTGCAAGATATTCAACTTCAGCTTTGATAAAAACATCTATCTCTCCGTCCATTACTGCTTCAACGTTTCCTGTTTCCACTTGCGTTCTATGGTCTTTCACCATAGTGTAAGGACAGAATACATAAGACCTTATCTGACTTCCCCACGCAATCTCTTTCTGAGAATCCCACTTTTCCGCTTCCTCCTTTTTTTCCTTTTCTATCTGCATTTGATAGAGCCGGCTTTTCAATATTTTCATTGCCATTTCACGGTTCTTGAACTGACTTCTTTCACTCTGACACTGAACAACAATACCCGTAGGTATGTGTTTTATTCTGACAGCCGTCTCAACCTTGTTCACATTCTGACCACCCTTGCCACCTGAACGAAATGTTTCCATTTCTATATCTTCATCTCGTATTTCAATCTTGATATCCTTTTCTATTTCAGGAATAACATTTACAGCTGCAAAACTTGTGTGGCGTCTCTTATTTGCATCGAAAGGCGAAATTCTCACAAGTCTATGGACGCCGCTCTCTCCTTTAAGATAACCATAAGCATAATTACCTGAGAAAACCGCCATGATTTTTTTCAATCCAGCTTCTTCCCCGGGCAAAAAATCAACAACTTCTACCCTCATGCCCTTCTTTGCAGCCCACTTTGAATACATTCGAAAAAGCATGCTCACCCAATCACAGGCCTCCGTCCCGCCAGCACCTGCATGAAGTGTAACAATGGCGTTATTTTTGTCGTCCGGGTCTGAGAAATAAATCTCCAGTTTAAAATCATCTATTTCCTGTGAAAGTTTCTGTAGAATAGAAGCAGCTTCTTTCT
>JAMWBX010000078.1 GCA_023818725.1 Candidatus Omnitrophota bacterium | reverse complement strand
AGATCTTACAGATGATAAATTTCGAGCAATGGATGCAGCTGACAACCCTTCTTTTTTAAGAAAAATCATAAAATCTATCAGATTTTTCCCTTTAATATATCTGAGGGAAATATGGTTTACCTTAATAAATAAAAAAAATCTTCTTAGATCATGGCTGTAAGCATTGAGGGTGTTTGATGAAAGATTTCTTTCAGCAGAAAGAAAGGCCAAAAATTCTTCAATTTTTTTCAACCCTTCACCATTAGTCATTGTTTTCATCCAATGATATATAGGGATTTGTCGCTATTTCATATCCTATGGTTGTATTCGGACCATGACCCGGAAGTACTACCGTGTTTTCCTTAAGTCGCGAAATTTTCTTCAAGGATTTTATCAAAGCAACCTCATCTCCCCCAATGAGGTCTGTTCTCCCAACTGCCCCAGAAAAAAGCAAATCACCGGAAAAAAGATAGTTTTCAAACAGCAAACAGATACTTCCAGGAGTATGTCCTGGAGTGTGAATGACCTTAAAATTCAATCCCTCTCCACACTCTATAACCTGTCCGTCCCTTAAAAAAATGTCTGGAGGAACAAAAACACAATCTGTGCTTATTAATCCTGGCAAATTTAGACTTCTGTCAGAAAGATACGCTGTATCCATCCTGTGGATACAAAGCAAAGGGTTACTCTCAAGTAATAATTTAATGCAATTTGCACCAGTATGATCATAATGGCCATGTGTGTTAAAGATATACCTCACATTAAGACTTTTTCTCCTTACGCAGGAAATAATTTTTTCCGGCCATGCTCCAGGATCTATGATAACTGCCTCATTTTTTTTAGAAGAGATGATGTAACAGTTGGTTTGAAGTTCACCAACAACAATCTTTTCTACACTAAATTCAGAACTTAATAAGTTCATATTTCTCCCCGAAGCATCTTTATCGCCTCTTCTTCTGTTATGATTTTTATGCCAAGGTTTTTCGCCTTTTCAAGCTTCGAACCTGGATTTTCACCCACTATAAGATAATCGGTCTCTCTGCTGATACTTTCGACAACTCTTGCCCCGTGTTTCTTAAGCTCTGTTTTCATTTCTTCACGCGTATAGTTTTTCATGGTGCCTGTGATGACAAATCTCATACCGGAAAGTTTACCATGTTTTTTTATAGGTTGCGTTCTTGCCATAGAAACACCGGCCTTCCTGAGTTTCTCAATCACTTCATTATTTCCCGGATTATCAAAAAACTCTTTAATACTTCTAGCCGCCTCAAACCCGATTTCAGGAATACTGGCGATTTGTTCTTCATCAGCCTTTCTTAATTCATCTATGGAGGCAAAATTTTCTGCAAGAGTCTCACTTGCTCTTTCTCCTATTCGTCTTATACCCAGGGCATAAATAAGATTCTGAAAAGGAGCGTTCTTACTCAATTGAATGTTTTCTACAAGTTTACGACTGGATATTTCTCCCATTCTTTCAATCCTCTCAATCTGCTCAGATTTTAATGAGTAAAGGTCTGCATAGTCCCTGACAAGCCCTGTATCAACAATTACATCAACAATCCTTTCTCCCAGCCCCTGAATATTCATTGCCTTTCTGCTCCCAAAATGAAGAATTCTTTCTTTTACCTGGGCAGGACAACTAACATTTGGACATCTGTATGCAACCTCATCTTCCTCTTTCACCACGGCACTTCCACACACGGGACACTTTTCCGGGGGCTTTATCCTAACTTCCTGGCCTGTACGGGATTCTTTTACCACCTTCACTACTTTCGGAATTATTTCGCCAGCCTTTTCAACGAAAACACGGTCGCCAATTCTGACATCGAGCCGTTCTATTTCATCAAAGTTATGTAAGCTGGCTCTGGTTACTTTTGTTCCCGCCAGATGCACGGGTTCAAGAATTGCAACAGGAGTTAATGTTCCCGTCCTGCCAACCTGAACAATAATATCCTTGATTAACGTTGTTGCCTGCTCTGCCGGAAATTTGAAAGCTACAGCCCACCTCGGACTTTTCAGTGTGGAACCCAGAATTTCCTGATCTCTGATACTGTTGACCTTTATCACAATTCCATCGATCGCATAGGGCAGCTCATACCTTTTGTTTTCCCAGTTTGTACAAAATTCAATTGCCTCTTCGATACTTTTTGCAGCAGTTCTTTCCGGATTTACTGGAAAACCGGTATTTTCAAGAAACTGAAGAACCTGTTTTTGGGTGGCTGGCCCTTCTTTTTCAAAAAATCCACTATAAACAAAAAATCTCAGCCTCCTACGTGCAACTTCCTTTGGGTTAAGAAGCTTCAGGGACCCTGCTGTCGCATTTCTGGGATTCGCGAATGGTTCTTCACCAAGATTTATCTTCTCCCTGTTCAATCTTTCAAAATCTAACTTTAACATGTAAACTTCTCCTCTTATCTCCATTTTCTGGTCTATTGGAACAATAAGAGGAATATTTCTTATAGTTTTAATGTTTTCTGTAACATCATCTCCAACAAATCCATCCCCTCTTGTAGCACCTCTTACAAGAACTCCCTTTTCATACAACAAAGAGACAGCCACCCCATCAATTTTCAATTCACAAAAATACTCAACGTCTCTCCCGAGTGCCCTCTTTATTCTTCGATCAAACTCCCTTAATTCTTCCTCATTGTAGGTATTGTCTATACTCAACATTGGTATTTCGTGTCTCACTGTCTTAAATTGATCAACAGGTTTACCTCCCACTCTTTTAGTCGGAGAATCCGGCCTGGCAAATTCTGGATAACGTCTTTCAAGCTCTGAAAGTTCATCTACAAGAATGTCATATTCCTGGTCGCTTATCACAGGATTATTTTCAATGAAATATTTTCTGTCATAATACTCAATGAGTTTGTAAAGTTCTTCGATTCTTTTCCTTGCTTTTTCCTTGCTTTCCATATCCCCTCCAAATTTTAAATTTGACTCATCCATAATAAATGATACACTTTTTAAGGCGTTTTTGAAAAGGAGAAAGTTTGGCTGAAAGATACGAACTCGGTCAATTGCTTTTAATGAAGGGAGTTATCACACAGGAGCAGCTTGAAGAGGCTCTTATTCAACAACAGAAAACAAAGAAATTCCTTGGAGAGATACTGGTTGAAAAAGGCTTTGTTTCAAAAGAAACACTACTCGAATGCCTGACAGAACAAAAAAGAGCTGACTACATAAAGCTTTCTAAAGTTAAGGGGGTAAAAAAAGAAATTGTGAGGCTTATTCCCGAAGCAATTGCTCGTAGATATAATCTTCTTGCAATAACTTTTTCTGAAGATACTCTTGTTGTGGCGATGCAGGATCCAACAGATATCGTAGCCATAGACACAATCAAAAGGATAACAGGTAAAAAGATCAAGGTTGTAAAAGCAGACGAAAAGGAAATTCTCGAAAGAATTGAAAGATACTACATGGAAACAAGTGATCTTACAGAGACAATTGCTGCCCTGGAAAGTGATACGGAAAAAATGGAAGAGGTGGATGTAAATCAACTGAGAATAGCCGCTGAAGACGCGCCGATAGTCAGATTTGTCAATTCAATGTTCCTGCAGGCAGTTGAAAAAAGGGCAACCGATATCCACCTTGAACCAGGGCAGAATGACATTTCTTTGCGATTCAGAATCGATGGCATTCTACATGAAATGCAACCTCCACCCAAATCAGCTTATCCAGGTATTGTAACAAGACTAAAAATCATCTCTTCCCTTGATATTGGAGAAAGAAGGTTACCCCAGGATGGTAGAATAAGAATTGTTGTTGGTTCGAGAGAACTGGACATAAGAATATCCACACTGCCCACAATCTTTGGGGAAAAGGTTGTTATGCGATTGCTTGATAAAGAAAATGTCCTTCTTGGTTTGGAACAGCTTGGCTTTGAAAAACAAGATCTTAATCTTTTTCAGGAAGCGTTATTAAAACCATATGGAATGATTATTGTCACAGGGCCAACCGGAAGTGGAAAAACCACAACCCTTTATGCAGGGCTGAGTTTTATAAATTCTCCTGACATAAACATCGTTACAATAGAGGATCCAGTGGAATACGCAATAGCAGGAATTAACCAGGTGCAGGTAAAACCGAAAATCGGGTTGACATTTCCTTCTGTCTTACGAACTTTACTCAGACAGGATCCGGACGTCATCATGGTAGGTGAGATAAGAGATCTAGAAACAGCCCAGATTGCAGTTCAGGCTTCATTAACAGGGCATCTGGTTATATCAACCCTTCATACAAACGACACTGTTTCTTCTATCACTCGACTAAACTATATGGGAGTCGAACCATACTTACTTGCCGACTCATTAAATCTCATTCTTGCTCAACGCCTTGTGCGTAAGATCTGTCCTTCCTGCAAAGAAGAAGACCCCGAGGCAAAAGAGTTTTTAAGGAAACAAGAAATCATGCTTGATGAAAATATAAAGCTATACAAAGGAAGAGGGTGTCAGGATTGTGATAACACTGGATATTTTGGAAGAGTTGCCATCTACGAACTGCTTAATATCACAAAACCCATTAGAAGGATGATTGTCGAAAGGATGCCGGAAGAGAATATCAGAGAAATAGCGAAACAACAGGGTATGGTAACTTTAAGAGATGCTGCAATAAAAAAAGTAATCGCTGGCATCACAACCATTCGTGAAGCCTTTTCATCAACACTTGCGCTATAAGAATGGCAAAATATTTTTATGTGGCTCGTGACTCATCAGGAAAACGTCGTGAGGGGATGATTGAAGCTGAATCCAATACGGCAGTCATAAGCATTCTGAGACGGCAGCAGTTTATTCCGGTCGAAACTGGTAAGTGAAAAAGGAGGATTGGTTGGTATAACAGAAAAGAAAAAAGCACCAGGGAAAGGTAAAGTGTCCCTGCCTGAAATGGCTCTTTTTTCACGTCAGCTGGCAACAATGCTTGAAGCAGGAATATCCATCATTGATGCCATAGGAGATCTTGCTTCTCAAACCCAGAATAAATATTTCTCGTATGTTCTTTCAGACATAGCAGGTGAGATAAGGGAAGGAGCATCTTTTTCCACAGCACTTTCTAAACATCCAAAAGTTTTTAGCCAGTTGTATGTGGCTCTCGTTCTTTCAGGAGAAGAAAGTGGAAACCTTGTGGAAGTTTTGAAAGACCTGTCTTCAGAACTTGAAGATCAGCTAACTCTTTTGAGAAAGGTGCGACAGGCAGTCAGTTATCCAGTTGTAATACTGATTTTCTTTGTTGCTGTAGTAGCCTTTGTCTTTCTGTATCTTGTTCCTAAATTTCAGGAGATATTTGAAAGTTTTGGTGCGCAGCTGCCTCTTTTTACCAAAATAATACTTCAAATAAGCAGATTTTCTCTAAAATTTTTCCCGTTTCTGCTATTGGGTATTATTTTATTTGCCATATTTTTCCAATTTTATAGAAAAACCCCTGATGGAAGAAAGAAAATTGACACTATTAAACTGCGCCTGCCAGTTTTTGGAGATCTTTTTCTCAAGGTCAGTCTTTCGAGGTTTTCCCGTTCACTGGCCACCCTTTTACAGGGAGGAGTCAGCATTATTGCAGCACTTGATATCGTGGCAAGAACCACGGGCAATGCCATTTTAGAAGAATACATAAGAAGGGTAAAAGGAGGGGTCACAAAAGGAGAACTGCTTGGCAATGAAATGAAAAAATACAGAATTTTCCCTGTGATGATGGTGAGAATGGTAACAGTAGGAGAAGAAACAGGTAGAACCGATGACATGTTAAACAGGATTTCTAAATTCTTTAGGGATGAGGTTGATGTGACCCTTAATGTTCTTTCGTCAATACTTGAGCCAGTATTGATAATCGGGCTTGGTGTGATTGTCGGTACTGTTGTTCTGGCAATTTATCTGCCAATATTCAAACTCGCAGCGACCATTCGCTAAGGCTTACGTGAGGTTTCTATCAGGCTTTTTAATGCAGGGTGTATTTTATAGCCAAGTTTTACAGCAATCCTTATATCTTTTTCAGCTGAACTGAGTTCATTTTCAAAAAGATATGAAAGAGCCCTGTAATTGTACAACTCACCATTTTTGGGATCCTTCTCGATAGCGCGGGTGAAATCTCTTATGGCACTTTTCATATCTTTCAAAATTAGATAAGCAATCCCTCTATTTTTCAAAGGATCAACATAATCAGGTTCGTACTTCAAAGCAGTATCAAAATCTTTAAGTGCAAGTTCCCACTTTCCAATTGAACAATATAATACTGCTCGATTGTTATATGCAATAGCATATTCTGGGTTCAATTCTATTGCCCTATTGAAATTCTCCAGGGCCAGCCCGAGCGGATCCATGCGGTCGTGGCACGACTTGCAGAGCGACTGGCTGCGGTGCCGCTCGAGCGTCTCGCGCAAGGTGGGTTCCCGATCCTTGAACGCCTTCTCGGACTCCTCGAGATCCGGAACGTCGGCCGGCGGCGGTGGCGCCGGGGTGCCGAGAATCTGGTCCAGCAGAAAGACGCCGCGCTTCA
>JAMWBX010000077.1 GCA_023818725.1 Candidatus Omnitrophota bacterium | reverse complement strand
GCATCCTGCCTTCTGAAATTCTTACTTCTGTCAATATTGATGATGCGATACGCTCGGCTTGCTTCAAAAATTCAGTGGTTATCAGATAATAAATGGGCTGCGAAATAGAATTCTGTAGATTCTCCCAAACAGTTTCAATAATCTCATGATCCAAACCGGGAATTTTGTTGCAGATATCTCCAAGTTGGTCAGTGGCTCCTGCAAGAAAAACCGATATTCCTCTTTTGTTAAAATTTGTATCAGGCAATTTTTCTTCGATACGGGTAATAATCCATTCCACATCTTCCGAATAAGAAATCAGACATCTACCGGAAGATGCTTCAGTTATTGCCTTCTTAAGGTGTTGCAACCCCACATGTTCTGTCGCAATCATCGGAACAACATTGACACTGAAAATCGTAGAAAGTTTTCTGTGATCAACAAAAATACCTCTGTCATTCGCCTCATCCATCATGTTCAAAACAATTATATGTTTTACACCAAGTTCACACAGGTAAAGGCTCAAAACAAGCCCACGCTTGAGGTTCTTAGCATCTATTATATTAACAAAGATAGCATCAGGATTATCAAGTAATATGTCTCTTGTGACCTTCTGATCATCTGTGCGTCCGAGAAAATCCATAACTCCCGGGGTATCTATAACCGTAAAATACCTATTTTGTATCCTTGCTCTGCCCTGGCTTATCTCTACTGTTGTGCCCGGATAATTGGAAACAATGGCATAGGTTCCTGTCAGAAGGCTGAAGATAAGGCTCTTACCAACATTTGCATTACCAACAAGGATAATCTTCTGCTCCTCGGGGTTTTTACTTTCTGTCAAGCCTTTTTCTCCCTGCATTTTTTCTCCTGTAGCAGCGGTTGCAAAAACCTTCGATAACAAGATTTTGCTCTGTCAACAAAACAGCCAGCTTCTTTGCACTCTCCCTTATGGATTTTTCAATATCAGCAAAGAAAAACTCAACTACTCTACCGCAGTTTTTGCATCTGAAATGGTAGTGGGTTTGTTCGTTCACAAACTCAAAATATCTTTCCCTTGCACTTGAAACCTGCATAATCTTGCCTGCTTTTAAAAGTTTGTTGACCGCTCGGTACAATGTTGCCCGTGAAATCGGAATTTCAGATGCTTTCATCAGATTGATAAGATCCTGAACTCTGAAATGTCCCGCAGTTCTGGCACGCGCCTCAACTTCTGAGAGCCACTTATCCGGTCTCATGGCATCAGGCTTTTTTGAGATTGAGTCTCGTTTATTTTATCATATTGTAAAGCAAAAAGGAAAAAGATCGTTGAATCATTTTTAAGTTAAACCTTTTTTTCCACGACCGTCTTATTTATGGTAAAATAGAAATGATCAAGAAAGCCATAAAAATGAAAAAAACAATTATATTGATTTTTTGGGGGCTTATTTTACTCAGCGGTTGCTTTGAAAAACGAGAAACTGTTATAAAAAAAATTGAGCGCCTGCCTTCAGAGGATATTTCTAAAGAAACCATTCCCGTGGTTGTGATGCTTCCTCGCGAAAAGGAAGTTGAAATAACAATACAACGTGAATTGCACAGCCCTGAAACAACAGTTGCAATTGAAAAGACCATTTTGGAGTCAGAAGTAAAAAGTGAAAAATTCGAACCTGATACCAGAATCAAAGAAAAAGAATGTGTTTCCGTTGAGCCAAAAACAGACAGCTTGAAATCCATTTCAAAAAAGAGGAGCACCAGGGATGAAAAAAATGAACCCGTGATTAAGGCATATAAAAGTCCGCTTGTTCTTTATTCTGGTGAATGTCTGATTTATAGGATTAAATGGAATTCCGTAAATGTAGGCAAGCTTATGCTGGCGTGTAAAAAAGAAAAAATGAGTAATCGTGATGTTTATCACATCATGGGTATTACTATACCAGAAGGAATCTGGACAAAGGTTGGTAATGGTTACAACAGATTTGATTCCTATATCGATGCAAAAAACAATCTTCCTTTTTATTATTATAACTATTCGGCTTCTCCTTCAACATATCAGATTACAAAAAGTATCATCGATCACAAAACGAAAGCCCTTACATACGAAGTTAGAAAATATAAGGGAGGCAAACAATACGGTTATAAAACCGGAAAGGTAAATTTCGATGGGATTGTGTTTGATGGATTGTCAGCCCTTTATGCAATGAGGGGTATGGCTGGAGACAGTATGACTCCTTCAAGCATGCCTGTAGGAATTACAAGAATCACAGAAATTTATTTATATTTCCTTAAAGGCGGGACTGACAATTTTGCAGTTGGAAGTCGCCCGTACTGGTTAATACAATCCGAAACATCTGAAGATGAAGCCATCTTCAAAAAAGGGAAATTGTTCATATCAATATCAGCTGATAGCGAAAGACTTCCCCTGCTTCTCAAAGGAAAGGTTCCACTTGGGACAGCTACGGTTGAACTTGTTTCACGGAAAGATCTTGAAGAAAATTTTTCAACAGATGCCAGGTCCCTAACTGAAATTCTAAATTCCTCTTTTTGACCCATGTATCTACTCTCCATTGAATGCTCCACGATTTTTACAGGAATCGCAATAATGAAGGATAAGAAAACTATTACAAAAAAGGTATGGAAAAGTAAGGATGCAAGTTTGGAAATCCTTCCTGCCATTGATGAAATCCTTAATAAAACAAAGATGAGTCCTGAAATGTTTGATTTTTTCGTTGTCTCCTCAGGACCGGGTTCCTGGACAGGAATAAGATTGGGTTTTTCTGTAGCGCTTGGCCTTTCTGCTGCAGATGAAAGAAAAATCTTCGGTCTGAGCAGTATTGAATCCATTGCATATAAATTTAGAAAGGCTGGTCCTGCAGGAGTATTTTTACCTTCCAGAGGGAATCATATCCATTATGGCTTCTTCAGCAACCCTGGTCTTCTTGAAAAAAAACACGGGAAACTGTTTGTCTGTGAAATAGAACAATTGCATCTCAAATTGGGGAAGGCTTCTATTATTGCGGGACCGGACGAAAAGATTCTTTCATCTTTTGCTTCTACCAGAATTGTCAGAAAAGTACGACCATGCCCTGTATTGAACGCACTGCTTGCTTTGGAAAGAATTAAAAACGGCGTTAAACCCGTAAACCAGCCATATTATGAAAAATAAGATATGTTACATTTTGCCAAGCAAAGAAATTGGTGGAACAGAAAAAATGACTGTAACTCTTGCAAAAGGAATACCTAAGTTTGGTTTTGAACCATTAGTGTTAACCATGCAACAAAGGGGTTCGTTTCATAAAATACTTGATATGGACGGGATTAAAAACTACTATCTGGATATAAAAAGGAAACCAGTACAGGCAGTAGTGAGAACTCTTTTTATTCTTTTCAAGGAAAAACCCTGTATCATGCACTCTTTTCTTTTTGCTGGTAATATTTTTGCAAAGTTTTTAAGGATTTTTTACTGGGTACCTGTTGTTTGTTCCCAGAGAAGTACGGATGACTGGAAAAAAGCAATCCACTGGAAGATTGAAAAACTCACGGATTTTTTGTGTTCGGTCATAATATCCAATTCAAAAGCCGCAAAAAGGGTACTGATTGAAAAAGCAGGCATAAAGCCAGGAAAAATCAGAATAATTCCAAATGGCATTGATCTTTTGCAAATAAGAGAAAAACTGAAACTGGCAAAACCCGTCATTCACAAAGAGATAATCATAGGCTCTGTCGGAAACTTGCGAAAGGCAAAAGGTTATGATGTACTGATAGACGCAGCGAAAATAATCTGCAAAAAACGCAAGGATATAAAATTTGAAATACTTGGAAAAGGTCCTCTGGAAAACCACATAAAACAAAAAGTTGACAATCTCAAACTTGGTCAGTTTGTGAAGCTTTGTGGTTTTGTGGAAGACGTGTATAATTACATTATGAATTTTGACATCGTGGTAATTCCTTCTCTTTGGGAAGGTTTTCCGGTTGTGGCACTGGAAGCAATGGCTTGCGGAAAACCTATAGTCGCGACAAATGCTGGTGATTTACCCGAGATTGTTGAAGATGGCAAAACAGGGATAATTGTAACTGTAGGAGACCCAGAAGCGCTGGCGGCTGCCATCCTTATGTTGATATCTAACCCAGAAATACGGAAAAAGATGGGAAATAATGCGTTGAAAAGAGTTGAAATGTTTTCTTACGATTCTATGGTAGAGTGGTACTGCAGGATTTATAATTTTCTTCTTTTGCACTAAATGAAACAAAATCGTTGTCAGAATCATCATAAGAAATATGAAAGGCAGTAATAATAAGAAAAGCTTGCAGGTACTTTCAAAAAAGCAGAAAAGGAAAAAGGAACTTCTTTCCTGGCTCTGGGCAATTTTAATTGTTTTAATATTAAGGCAGTTTTTTATTCAGGCTTTTGTAATTCCTAGTGAATCAATGAAACCTACACTCAAGATACATGATAGGCTGTTAGCAAATAAGATAATTTACAAAATAAGGGAACCCAAAAGATGGGAGGTCATAATATTCAAGTATCCGGAAGACCCAAAAAAATATTTTGTGAAAAGGCTTGTTGGACTGGGCGGAGAATCTCTGATAATAAAAAATGGACATGTTTATATTGATGGCAGGGTTATGAAACAGCCAGAAGATGTCCCAATCTTGCTTTACTACTTTAATGAAATTGATGGCTCTTACGGAGTTAATGAAGAGGTCAAAATTCCGTCAGGTACGTATTATGTCCTTGGGGACAATAGCATTAACAGCAAGGATAGCAGATACTGGGGATTTGTACCCTCAAAAAATCTGGTTGGGAAAGCTCTTTTTATTTACTGGCCACCATGGAGGATGGGCTTTATAAGGTAGCAAGCCATGACAGATAACAAAGAAAAAATCATTCATATTAAAGAAAGGGATTTCAGAAAGGTTGCCGCATTCAGAATCAGGGCAAAAGAGCTTGAGGAAAAGGTCGCATCTTTAGAAAAAGAACTTGCTGAATGGAAGGAAAGAACAAAAAAGGTGGCGGCTGACCTGGACAACCTGAGAAAAAGGGTTGAAAAAGAAAAAATGGATTTTGCGGCTTTCTTGCAGGCGTCCTTTGCTGAAAAACTCCTTTTTTTTGACGAAATTTTTGAAAAAATCGTCAATGACGTTTGTTCGGACCCGGGCATCAGTAAAAATGTTGCGGATGGCCTTATTATGTTGAAAAAACAATCCTTATCATTGCTTGAATCCCTGGGAGTGAAAAAGATGGAAACAGTGGGGAAAAAATTTGATCCCATGATCCATGAAGCACTGGAATTAGTTGAAACCGATGATAAACCAGAAGGAACTGTCATTGAAGAAGTCCGTTCGGGTTATATTATGAACGGAAAGCTTCTGAAACCTGCTCAGGTAAAGGTGGCTTGTGGAAAAAATAAAAGAGCTGGCTCCAGCAAAAATTAATCTCTTTCTCGAAATCACAGGAAAGCGTCCGGATGGTTATCATAATATCTGTTCCCTTGTGGAGAAGGTAAACATTTTTGATGTGATTGAGATCTTTCCGGCTCCAAAGACATCTGTGGAATTCAAAGGACCATGGAAAATACCTGAAGTAAACACTGTTACAAAAACCCTCAACGAACTTTCATTTCTTTTACCTGATGTAGCCAGAAAAAAGCCATTCAAGATTGTTGTAAACAAGAAAATTCCACCAGGAAGCGGACTCGGAGGTGCAAGCAGCGATGCTGCAGCCATTTTGAAGGCACTTAACAAATTGTGGGACATTGACCTGGATAAAAAAAGCTTGGTTGAGATTGCCGCCCGTATCGGTTCAGATGTTCCTCTTTTCTTATATGAAGGGCCATGCATAATAGAAGGAAGAGGGGATGTCGTGTATCCTGTGGAAAAACTTCCTTCTCTGATGTTTGAACTATTTGTACCTGAATTTCAAATTTCGACTAAGGAGGTTTATGGGAATGTCTCCTTTGAAAATATATCTGATTTGACACAGGCTCACTTGCGGATTAAAATTCTTATATCGATGTGGAGAAGTCTAAACATAGAAGAAATGGAAAAACTATTGTTCAACAGGTTAGAGGAGGTGACGCTGCGGATTAATAAGGAAATAGCGGAAATTATTCAGGTACTTGAAGTAAGTTCAGGAAGAAGGTTTATGCTTACCGGCTCCGGAGGGGGTGTTTATGCCATAGAAAAAAGGGATGGGCGTACTTTATTAATGAATCCGCCAGAGATAATACGCCGATGTCGACATTACAAAATAGAAAGTTATCGGAAAAGCTCGCAAAAGGAGGAACATCATGGAAATAACTGAAACAAGAATATCACCCATCAACAAACCAAACAGCAGGCTACGCGCATATGCGTCAGTTACATTTGACAATTCTTTTGTGATCCGCGAAATCAGGATTATCGAAGGGAACAATGGCTTATTCATAGCTATGCCAAGTAGAAAATTGCAAAAGCCATGCCCTAAATGTAATTTCAAAAATCCTGTAACCAATAGATACTGTGGTCAGTGTGGTTCAGAAATAAAGACCGCGGAGCAA